>JBFHWR010000210.1:0-7047 GCA_041599395.1 Gemmatimonadales bacterium
CCCGGCCGACCTCGCGAGCGCCCGGCACCAGTCGTCGGCACCAGCAACCCCTCCGAGGTTCGCTCCATCTCCGGGACCGACGCTCGTTATGAAGAATGTGATGGGTTGTACCTGTGCGAGCGCGGGTTGCGTACCGAGGAGGAACGCGCCCGCAACGACTGTCACGACCTTGATCATTGGGAACTCCTTTCAAAACGGCATCGTATTCATCAGTCGCGAGTACGTGAATCGCCCGTCTTCGTCGGTAAGATGGACGCGGCACCGGCGCCCGGTTGATATACAGTGTCTCGCTCAGCGCCATTTCGCCAGAGGGCAAAAGCGATCGCCGATATCTCTGGGTACAGCAGGTGACTCCGCGCGGACGGTCCTGGTACATCGGTTCATGCGGGCTTACTTTAGGTCCGCCGACCACCACCCGGTGTGAACGTTGGAGAGGCCAAGCGTGGACCCCGAAGAGGTTATGTTACAGCGGTCGTTCGCCGTACATCGTTGGAGGGGATCGCCGGGCTGATTGTCGGGAAGCAAGGTCATGCAGATGGGTAGTCGCCGATGAAAAAAGTATTGGTATTCGTTGCCCTGATACTCCTCGCACTGGTCATCTTGCCGCTGGCGATTGGGTACATGTTGCCGAGACATCACGTGGCCACGAGTTCCGTCACGCTTCAGCAGCCGCCGGATTCGGTGTGGGCAGTGATTTACGATTTTGCCGGGTATCCCGAATGGTGGGAATACGTCGAGCGCATGGAGCGGGAGGTCAAGAACGGGAGGGTGATTTGGATGCAGTACGATTCCCGCAACCAGGTGATTCCCTACGAGGTTGTCGGGACCAATCCTCCCCGAAAGCTCGTCACGCGGATCGTCGACGAGGGCATGCCGTTTGGCGGCATGTGGACGTATGACATTGCGCCGGCGGGGAGCGCGAGTTCCTTGACGATCAGGGAAGACGGAGTAATTCACAATCCCGTTTTTCGTATTGTAGCCCGGTTCATCATGGGGTATCACGGAACGATGGACGACTACCTGACAGCCTTGGGTCGCCGCTTTGGGGAGGACGTCACTCCCACGCACGTCAACGACTGATCGTGGCGCCATCGGCCGGGTACTCCCATCGCAGCCGGCTCGACAAGCTGGGGGTCAAGTCGGGTGCGCGAGTTGCCGTGGTCCGGCTCGACGATGAGGAATTCCGCTGCGAGCTAGCATCGCGAACAGACGACATCGCGATTGGCCGGCCTCGTAAAGACAGTGACATCATCCTGTTTGCGGCGACGCGCACGGCCGAACTTGTCCGGTTGAGCGCCCTCAAGAACCAGATCAAAAAGAACGGAGCAATCTGGGTGCTCTGGCCGAAGGGACGCCAAGAACTCAAGTCGAGCGATGTCCGGAGCGCCGCTGCTGACGCTGGGCTCGTGGACGTCAAGGTAGCCGCCTTCTCCGACGTCCTCAGTGCGCTGAAGCTGGTCATTCCCGTTGCCCAGCGTTGAGGAGGTGCTTGCGGGAAAAGTGGTATCCCTCGTCCTGCCGGCCGGATTCATGGTAGATTCCGGCGACCGTTACGCGCCCGCCCGACTGATCCGTTGGCATGAACCGTAAGCAGGCCGAAGCAAAGATCCGCAAGCTCAGGGCCGAGGTCCGCCACCATGAGTACCTGTACCACGTGCGTGACCGCCCCGAGATCTCCGACGCCGAATACGATCGGCTGTTTGAAGACCTGAAGCAGCTCGAAGCCAGTTTTCCCGAACTGGTCACCGCGGATTCACCGACCCAGCGTGTGGGAGCCGCGCCGCTCGACGAGTTCCCGACGGTGGCACACGCGGCTCCAATGTTGAGCTTGGACTCCGCCCATGACGAAGCTGCCGTGCGTCGCTTTGACACCAGAGTGCGGAAGGCCTTGGGTGTGACGAGTGTCGAGTATGTAGTCGAGCCGAAGCTCGACGGAGCGTCGGTCGAATTGGTCTACGCCGAGGGAGTGCTGGCGCGGGCTTCCACTCGCGGCGATGGAACGAAGGGTGAAGGAATCACGGAGAACGTCCGGACCATAGCGACTGTTCCACTGAGGCTCCGCGACGGCGCTCCGCCGTTTCTGGCGCTTCGTGGTGAGGTGATGATGCCGGTCTCGGGGTTCGAGCAGCTCAACGAACGATTGCTCGAGGAGGGCCGGGAGCCGTTCGCCAACCCACGGAACGCCGCAGCGGGCTCATTACGGCAGCTCGATCCGCAGATCACGGCGTCGCGACCGCTCGACCTGTTTGTCTACGACATCCTCGATGCGGGGGACGCGTCCTTCGCAACGCAGTGGGATGTTTTTGAGGCACTTGCCACTTGGGGGCTTCGCGTCAGCGATCTTCCGTCTCGCGTCGGATCGGTGCCGGAGATCCTCGAATACCATGAGAATCTCGAAAGCCAACGGGACGATCTCGAATACGAAATCGACGGCGTTGTCATCAAGGTCAACGATTCAGCCGGTCGGGAAGCATTGGGCGCGACTGCGCATCATCCGCGCGGCGCGCTGGCCTTCAAGTTCCCACCACGTAAGGAAGTCACGCGCGTGATCAAGATCATCCCGAGTGTCGGGCGAACCGGCGTCGTTACGCCGGTGGCGATGATGCGACCGGTAGAGCTGAGCGGCGTTACCGTGAGCCGCGCAACGCTTCACAATCGAGAAGAAGTATCGCGAAAGGACATTCGGGATGGCGATCTGGTACGCGTGCAGCGCGCCGGCGACGTGATTCCGCAAGTCGTCGAACGGGTGCCCGAATCTGGCCACCGGCGCCCGCGACCGTTCGCCATGCCGGCCACGTGCCCATCCTGCGGTGCGTCGCTCGTTGAGCGCGGCCCGTTTAGCGTGTGCCCCAACAGCTTCGGCTGTCCGGCGCAGCTCGTCGGTCGGTTGGTGCACTTTGCATCGCGCGATGCGCTCGATATCGAGGGGTTGGGCGGCGAGACCGCTCGGCTGTTCGTCGCGGAACAGCTCGTCCGCGAGCTCCCGGACCTCTTCGAGCTCCAAGCGCAAGACCTACTCAAGCTGGAGGGGTTCGCAGACAAGTCTGCGGGGAACCTGATTCGTGCCATCACCGATGCATCGCGCGTGGACCTCCACAGGTTCTTGTATGGGCTTGGTATTCCGGAAGTCGGAGCGACGGTCGCGAAGACGCTCGCGCAGCATTTCGGCTCCCTCGACACGCTGCGTGGCGCGTCCCGGCAAGACCTGGAAACGGTCGACGGCGTGGGCCCCAAGATGGCTGAGCAAATTCGGGGCTTCTTCGACGACCCTCGGATCGAGCAGATGCTCGACGAGCTGCTGGACGGCAAGATCAAGGTCCGCAATCCCAAACGCACGAGCGCATCGGCGCTCACCGGTACCACGTTCGTGTTGACCGGCACCCTCAGCACTTTCTCCAGGCGAGAGGCGACCGACGTCGTCGAATCGATCGGCGGCAAGGTGACGTCGTCCGTAAGCCGGGAGACCAACTACGTCGTTGTAGGGGACGACCCTGGCTCGAAGTATGACAAGGCCGTCGCACTCAGCGTTACGATTCTCGACGAGAAGGCATTTCTGAAGCTCCTTCGCTCCAGTGGCGCCGAGGTCTAGTGGAAAACATCGACATCGCGCACGTGTTTCGCGACATCGCGGACCTGCTCGAAGTACAAGGTGCCAATCCCTTCCGGATCCGCGCATATCGAAACGCTGCGCAAACGGTGATGGATCATCCCGGCCCCATCCGCAAGTTGGTCGCGCAGGAGGCGGATCTCACCGAGCTTCCGGCCATAGGAAAGGACACGGCCCGCTACATCAAGGAGCTGGTGACAACGGGAGAACTCGAGCTACTGCAGAATCTTTCCAAGGAAGTGCCGCTCTCGCTCGTCGAGTTGATGCGGCTTCCGGGTCTCGGCGCCAAAAAGGCGAAGCGGCTGTGGAAGGACCTGGACATTACCACCATCGATCAGCTGGAACTCGCAGCCGAAAATGATGCGATAGCCGGGTTGCCGGGATTCGGAGAGAAAACGCAGCAAAAACTGCTCGCGGCAATCGAACGGTATCGTCAGCACCAAACCCGATTCATGCTGTCCGAAGCGGACGAATACGTCGTGCCGCTGCTCGAGTATCTGCGTGACATCCCGGAGGTTGAGAAGGCGGAGGTCGCAGGGAGCTATCGGCGCCGCAAAGAGACGGTCGGTGATGTCGACGTGCTTGCGATCGCAGACAATGCGGCCGCAGTCATGAAGCGATTTACGGAGTATGGCGATGTGGCGAAAGTTGAAAAAGCCGGCGAGACACGCGGCACCGTCATCCTCAAGTCCGGGCTTCAGGTCGACCTCCGCATCTTGCCGCCCCAGAGCTATGGTGCGGCGCTAGTATACTTTACCGGTTCGAAAGAACACAACGTCAAGCTGCGGATGCGGGGGATAGACAACGGGCTGCGGATTTCGGAGTACGGTGTGTTCGCGGAGGGTGAGGACGACGACCCGAGCGATCCGTGGGCCGGCGACTTTATCGCAGGTTGGGAGGAAACGGACGTGTACGAGGCCGTGGCGCTACCGTTCATTCCGCCGGAGCTGCGGGAGAACCGCGGCGAGATCGAAGCGGCCGCTCAGAATGCACTCCCGGAGCTGATCACGGTCGCCGATATCCGTGGGGACCTGCAAATGCATTCGACGTGGTCGGACGGCAAGAACACCCTCGAAGAGATGCTGGAAGGGTGTGCCGCTCGTGGCTACGAGTACTTTGCCGTCACGGATCACAGTAAGGCGCTTGCGATGACCGGTGGCCTCGATGCCACAGCGCTACAAAAACAATGGAAGGAAATCGAGAAAATCGTACCCCACCATCCGGAGATTCACTTTCTCCGGAGCATGGAAGTGGACATCCTCGCGGATGGGACCTTGGATTTGGAAGACGAATTTCTCGAACAGCTGGACCTGGTGCTCATATCGATCCATTCACGTTTCGATCTGCCCCTGGTCCAGCAAACGGATCGCATTCTCAAGGCCGTACAACATCCCGCCGTGAACATCTTGGGACACCCGACCGGGCGGCAGATCAATCGGCGTGATGCCATGCGGTATGACCTCGATGTCGTGATGGAGTGCGCTGCCGAGCACAACGTTGCGTTGGAACTCAACGCCCACCCCAATCGGCTCGATCTCAAGGATACCCATCTGATGCAGGCGCGCGAGCTGGGCGTCTCAATCGTCATCAATACGGATGCACACCGCGTCTCAGAACTCCAGTTGATGCAATACGGTGTCGAACAAGCGCGCCGCGCCTGGCTCGAGAAGCGAGACGTGCTGAACTGCCTTCCCTTGGAAGAGTTCATCGGCAAGTTGTCAAAATGACGAAGCCTTGGTCCACATGAACGAACAACACGCGACCTACATGGCGCTCAATCGAAGGAGACTGCATGGCAAGCATCACGCTCAATAAAAACGGTCCCTACCACGTGAAAGGGGACATCGAGATCACGGACGCCGAAGGGAACGTGATCGAGGCTGGACCGGAGTTCTGGCTGTGTCGCTGCGGGCATTCAGCGACCAAGCCGTTTTGTGACGGCACGCACAAGAAGGTCGGGTTCAGTGACGAGCCTGCTGGTGGTGCGGAGAGTACGTAGTGTGATGACCGGCGTTGCGACCGTCCGCCGGGCCGTGTACCTTCCGGCGTCTTTTCTGGCCTAGCCGGCACCGTGCGGACAAATCCCAGCTCGGGTAGAGGTTTCCCTTGAAAATTGCTGTTTGCATCAAGCGCGTCGCTGACTCGGAAACACGGGTCAAGATCGGGCCCGACGGCAAATCGATCGACGAGGGCGGCGTCAAGTTTGTTCTGAACCCTTATGACGAGTTCGCCGTGGAGGAGGCACTGACGCTCAAGGGCGACACCGGCGAAGTCGTCGTTGTCGCGGTGGGCTCCGAGTCATCGCAAGAGACCATTCGTACGGCGTTGGCCATGGGGGCCGACCGTGGCATCCTGCTCAAAGGCGGGCCGTCGGCGGACCCGTTTGCGGTGGCACAGACGCTGGCCGCCGAACTGGCGGAGGGGGGGTACGATATCATTTTCTTTGGCAAGCTCGCCATTGATGACTACAACCACGCCGTCGGGCCGATGGTTGCGGAGCTCCTTGGTCTGCCCTGCGTCAGCGCAATTACCAAGCTCACCATCGCAGACGGCGCAGGCACGGCTGAGCGGGAAATCGAAGGCGGCATCGAGGTGGTTGCGTTTCGACTTCCGGCCGTGCTGACAACGGATAAGGGACTGAACGAACCCCGCTATCCAGCGCTCCGCGGCATCATGCTCGCAAAAAAGAAGCCACTCGAAGTCAAAGACGCCGAGGTTCCGAGCGGGAGTGTTGAGGTCCTGGAACTGTCGTTGCCCCCCGAACGCCAAGCCGGACGCATCGTCGGCGAGGGTCCGGATGCGGTGAATGCGTTGATCGAGGCCCTCCGGAACGAAGCGAAGGTGCTCTGATGGGCTCCGTACTTGCCGTGCTGGAGCAGCGGTCGGGGACATTGAAGCGCGTGTCGCACGAAGTGCTCACGGCCGCCCGGTCACTAGCGGGAGACGGCGACGTGCACGCATTGGTGATCGGGCCCCCAGGGACATCGACTGAGACGGCTGGTCCTCACGGTGCGGACACGGTATACACGGCGCTGGATGACGGGCTTGCGTTGTATCAGGCCGACCGCTACGCCCGTATTGCGGCGGACCACGCCAAGACGGGCGGATACCGAGCGGTGCTGGTCAGCGCAACCGCGCTAGGCAAAGACCTCAGCCCACGCGTCGCAGCGAAACTCGCGTGTCCGTTTGCGAGTGATGTAACAAGTCTCACGATGAACGACGGACTGGTGGTGACGCGACCCGTGTATGCCGGGAAAGCGGTCGTCACGATCAAGATCACGGCTTCTCCGTGTGTCGTATCGGTTCGACCGAGCGTTTTCAGTCCGGTGGAATCGCCGCGCGCGGGAACGATTAAAGCGCTGGACGTGACCGACAGTGACACGTCAGCGGCTGCGACAACCGTGGAGATCAAGGCGCCGGAGCAGGCGAAACTCGACGTA
>JBFHWR010000211.1:0-7018 GCA_041599395.1 Gemmatimonadales bacterium
GCATACGGCGGTTGGCTACCTCGCGGCGTGGGGGAAGGCGGTGTTCTTCGCCGACCACCTGCTGGTCAATGCGGGCTTTTTCTTCGTGGGCTGTTGGGTGCGGGATGCGTTGGTGTTGTTGGTGGGTCGGCATGCCGAGGGTTCGGCGGTCCTCTGGCAGTTGGCGTTCTGGTCTCCGCTCATGGCCTTGACGACCGCGGCGACCGGAGTCTTGGTGTTATTCGTCTTTCGGGGATGGCTCCGGGTTAGGTTTAGCGAATGACGTGGCACGATCGGCATCGGGTAATGCGGCGCGCTACCGCGGGCAGAACGTTGGTTCTGGGGATCTTCGGGATCCTGACCCTCGTGTTTTTCCGCGTGCAGGTCATCAACTCCAGTCGCTATCAACTCCAGTCAGAGGAAAACCGCTTGCGGCCCGTTCCCCTGCGGGCGCCGCGGGGACTGATCACGGACCGCGATGGTGAAGTCCTGGTCGACAATGTGCCGGGGTACACGATTGCCGTCCTCGCGTCGGATGCGGATTCTCTCCGCGCAACGCTCGATCGTGTCGCAAATATTCTCCGGCTCGACTCGACGCGGATCGACGAACTGATGCGCCGGTATCGGCGGGCGCGATACGAGCCCGTGGTCATCGAGCGCAACGTCCCCTTCGAACTGGTGTCGGTCTTGGAGGAGTGGCGCGTCTTGATCCCGGGACTGGTGGTGCAAACCGAGCCCAAACGACGGTATCCCTACGCCGACACGTTGGCCCACGTGATCGGATACGTTGCGGAGATAACCGAAGCTGAATTGAATTCCGGGCTGATTCCGGGAGCGCGCAACGGGACCTTGATCGGTCGATACGGTCTGGAGAATCAGTATGACTTGGCGCTCCGAGGCCAAGACGGGGTGCGGTTCGTCGAGGTGGACGCACTGGGTCGGACGGTGAGCGAGTCGCCCGGGCAATCGACGCTCGAGGCCCAGCAGGGTGACACGATCAGGACGACGCTCGACGTAGACCTGCAACGCTACGTAGCGCAGACGTTTCCCGTCGGGCGCCGCGGCGCCCTGGTCGCGATGGATCCGCGAACGGGTGACGTGCTGGCAATGTACTCCGCGCCAACGTTTGATCCGAATGCGTTCGTGGGCGGGATGGATACGCAAGATTGGCGAATGCTGTCTCAAGCCGACGACAAACCGCTGTTCAACCGCGCCATTCAGGGTCTGTATCCTCCCGCCTCGCCGTGGAAGCTCATGGTGGCGGGCAGCGCGCTGCGCCGCGGACTGGTGACGCCTGAGACGCACATGGAGATCCCGTGCCGGGGCGGACTACAGTTTGGTAACCGGTACTTCCGATGCTGGAGAGAACGCGGGCACGGTGATCTGACGCTGCGCGAGGCAATCCAGTTTTCCTGTGATGTCTATTTCTATCAGCTCGGACTGCGGCTGGAGCTCGAGACCCTGCTGCAGGATGGGACGCAGATGGGGTTCAGCGAACTGACCGGCATCGACCTGCCCGGCGAAGTCCAACCCGTGTATCCCGCCTCAACCGATTATTTCGACCGCAAGTACGGTCCCCGCGGATGGACGCAAGCGGTGACATTGAACCTGGCGATCGGTCAGGGCGAGAACTCACAGACCCTTCTCGGAATGGTCCGGTTTTACGCTATGCTGGCGAACGCGGGCGGGGCGGCCCCGCCGCCACGATTGGTCGCAACCGGGGCGCCTGCAAGTCGTTCCCTCGGTCTCGGTGAACGCCACCTGGCCGAGCTTCGCCGAAGCCTCCTGGCGGTGGTCGAAGAAGGTACCGCGGCTCGCTCGCGGATTGCCGAGCTGCGCATGGCGGGCAAGACCGGAACCGCGCAAAACCCGCATGGGCCGTCACACGGATGGTTCATTGGGTTCGCCCCATGGGAGGATCCCCAGATCGTTGTTGGGGCCATCGTCGAGTTTGCCGAACACGGATCGGACGTGGCGCCGCTGGTAGCAAACGTCATGGGCCGCCATCTCATGGGAGAGGATGCCCCGACGATTCGCTCCGGCAATCTGGACCTCGTCGTGCCTGCCGACTCGGCGCCGGCACCGCTCCCCATTCTGCCGGATAGCACCCTGCTCCGCTCCAGCACTCCTCGTCGCACGCGTACATGACGCGGCGCGGAATCGACCGACCGCTGCTCGCTGCTGTTGCCGTGCTGGTCAGCGTTGGGCTGGCGGCACTGTATTCGGCCGGCCAGACGGACGTTCCCACCGCGGTGGCCGATATCTGGCAGCGCCAGCTGATCTGGCTCGGCATTGGCGTGCTGGCGGCGGCGCTGGCCTTTCGACTGTCCCCCCGAATGTTGGAGTGGCTGGCACCGTCACTGTACGGGATCTCCCTGGTGCTGCTGGCGGTCACGCTCGTGGTCGGAACCGGTGCCGGCCCCGCGGCCGGGACCAAATCGTGGATCGCGATTGGCGGCGTGCGAATCGGACAGCCGGCTGAAATCGCCAAGCTTGCCACCATCCTCATGCTGGCGCGTCATTTGAGCAGCCTGCGAGAACCGCCGGGCGGCCTGCGTGACCTGATGGTGCCCGGGTTCATTGTCGCCGCCCCCTTCGTCCTGGTGGCCCTACAACCCGACCTTGGCAGCGCCATCGTCTTTCTCGGGATCTTCTTTGCGGCGCTGTACTGGGGTGGGGTAAGCCCCAAGTGGTTGCTTCTCGTCGCGTCGCCCCTGATCAGTTTGATGCTCGCGTTCTCCACGGTCTATTGGGGCGCGTGGATCGTGATACTCACGGCCTTCATCATCCTGGTGCGCCCGTACGTGCTCGAAGGCTTGGTCATCTGGGGCACGAATACGCTCATGGGAGTGATTGCCCTGGGGCTCTGGGAACAGCTCAAGCCGTACCAGCAGAACCGCCTGTTGTCCTTCCTCAATCCCGAGATCGATCCTCGCGCGACCGGTTGGCACATCATTCAGTCCAAAATCGCCATCGGATCGGGTGGGCTCTTGGGGAACGGGTTTACTGCGGGGACGCAGAAACGCCTCGCGTTCTTGCCGGCGCAGCACACCGATTTCATTTACTCGGTGATCGGCGAGGAACTCGGGTTCCTCGGCGTGCTGGTGACACTCAGTCTGTTTGCCGTGTTCGTGCTCATCCTTGTTCGCATTGCGAGGGAGGCGACCGAGCCGTTTTCGAGCATGTTGGTCTTTGGCGTCGCCGGCATGATGATGGCGCACATCCTCGTCAACGTCGGCATGACGGTAGGCGTCATGCCGATCACAGGGATCCCGCTGCCGTTCTTCTCATATGGGGGATCGTTTCTCGTCACGTCCGCCCTCGGCATTGGGCTCGCCCTTCGCGTGTCCTGGGATTCGCGAGGGCTTGGTTATGTGCCGACCTAGAGGAGGGTTCGGCCTAGCGACCGCGGCGTCGGTGAAGCGACATTGCATGAGAGCTGGGGGCCTTTGAGTGAGACTGGCATATCGTGGCATGGTTTAGAAAAGAGCGCAGGCCGCGCACGCCCACGCGTGACCGACTGGAGATTCCGGTCGACGCGTGGGACAAGTGTGAAGCATGCGGGCAGTTAGATATCTCGGAGGAGTTCGAGCGGGCGCTCCAAGTCTGCACCGAATGCGGCTGGCACCGGCGCATCAACGCGCGCCGTTACATCGAGATACTGGCTGATCCGGATTCTTTTGTCGAACTCTACGGGAACCTTCGCTCGGTGGATGCGCTGCAGTTCGAATCCTACCCTGATCGGTTGACCAGAGCCGAACGCAAGTCCGGTCGGAACGAGGCAGTGGTGACAGGGCACGCCACCCTGACCGGAATACCGATCGGGTTGGGCGTGATGGAGTTTGCCTTCATGGGTGGCAGCATGGGGTCGGTAGTGGGTGAGCGCATCGCTCGGTTGGCGGCACGTTCGGTTGCGGAGCGCGCACCGCTCGTCATTGTGTCAACGTCCGGTGGCGCGCGGATGCAAGAGGGTGTGCTGAGCTTGATGCAAATGGCAAAGACCTCGACGCAGATTGCCGAACTCAAGCGGCGGGGAATCCCATTTGTGTCGATCGTGACCAACCCAACCACTGGAGGTGTGTCGGCGTCGTACGCGATGCAGGGGGACGTCAACATCGCCGAGCCGGGAGCGGTCGTGGGATTTGCCGGCCCCCGCGTGATCAAGCAGACCATTGGTCAGGACCTGCCTGCCGGCTTTCAGACGGCAGAGTTTCTCATGGAGCACGGGATGATCGATCGCGTGGTCCCCCGCGCGGACCTACGTTCAACCACTGCCGAACTCCTGCGCATGATGCTTGGCATGGAAGCGGTGGAGGAGCCCTCCTGACGCTGACGTACCAGGAAGCCCTGCGCTTCCTGTTCCCTCGCGCAGCAGGTCGCATTGAGTGGTCCCTGGGACCCGTTTCGGCACTCCTCGAGAAGCTCGGCCACCCGGAACAGCACTTTCACGCTATCCACATAGGCGGTACCAACGGGAAGGGGTCGGTTGCCGCGATGGTGTACCAGTCGCTGCGAGAGGCTGGGCACCGCACGGCGCTGTACACGTCACCCCATCTGGTGGACGTGCGCGAACGGTTCGTGGTCGACGGTCGACCGATTTCTCGATCAGCATTCGCCATGTGGACGGACCGTTTACGACCCGACATCGAGGTGCAGAACGCCAGCTTCTTCGAAGCGACAACTGCCGTGGCGTTTGCGGACTTCGCAGCCCGCGGGGCAGATGTCGCAGTTGTGGAGGTGGGATTGGGTGGGCGGCTGGACAGCACGAATGTCATAACCCCGTTGGTCAGCGCGGTTGTATCGCTGGGGTTGGATCATGCGGAGTATCTTGGCGACTCGCTCGACGACGTGGCCCGGGAAAAATCGGGCATCGCGAAGCGAAACAGGCCGTTTGTCATTGGTGAGCGTGACGGGCATCTGGCGCGCGAGCTGGAGCGGCACGCGCATGAGGCCGGTGCTCTCCCGGATGTCGTACGGCCCGGCGCGGCGTACGATGGACCAATTGGCTTGGTTGGCGAGCACCAGCGGCGCAACGCGTCGATCGCCCGGCGAGTGCTGACGAGTCTGCCCGCCGAGTGGCGGCCCTCCGGCGAAGCCATCGGCCGGGGGATCGCCACGGCATGGCTTCCGGGGCGCATCGATCGCCGAGGGAGATGGTTGTTTGACGTCGCGCACAACCCCGATGCCATGCGGTGTCTCACCCGGGTCCTGCGCGCCAACGAGACGCCGCGGCCGATCCACGCGATCGTCGGAATACTCGGTGACAAGGATTGGCGTGGCATCCTGGCCGAACTCCAGCCGGTCACGGACGCCCTCTGGCTGGTCACGTCGCCCAACATGCCAGCGTCGCGACGATGGGACCCCGCCGCAGTGTGCCGCGAGGTGGGCGGCTCCGCGCGTGTCGAGGAATTCGATGACGCGTTGCGCAACGCCCAACAGGGGGCAGGAACCGTGGTTGTGACTGGTTCTTTCTACACGGTCGGCGATGCCATGAGTCGGTTGCCCGGTTTCGAACCGCTCGGCTAGATTGCTGCCCATGGAATCACAGGGGGGGCTACCCGGATTTCGCGATTTATACCCCGACGAGGCGGCGTTGCGCAGCCAGATCATCTCGGTGTGGCGCGATGTCGCGGCGCGGTATGGATTCGAGGAATATGACGGACCGCCCCTGGAGCCGCTCGAACTCTATACGAAAAAGAGCGGCGACGAAATCGTTGGGCAGCTCTACACCTTCGAGGATCGTGGAGGGAGGGCGGTGGCGCTTCGCCCGGAGATGACGCCAACGCTTGCGCGGATGGTTGCGGCGCGCGCCCAGGGGCTCAAGAAGCCGATCCGGTGGTTTTCCACTCCGCAGCTGTTCAGGTACGAGCGGCCGCAGCGTGGACGTTTGCGCGAACACTACCAACTGAACATGGATGTGATCGGTGAGCCGGGACCGCTCGCGGACACCGAGGTGATTGCCGCAGCGCTCGATGTGATGCGCGCGTTCCAACTCGGTCCGGCGCAGGTGCGAGTCCGGATGTCCGACCGGCGTGTCGTGCGAGCACTACTCGCCGCCGAGGGACTTGGCGACTCCGCCATCGAGACGGCGTTGCAGCACATCGACAAATCGGGACGAGTGCCGCGTGATGTTCTCCAGAGCAAACTGGCAGAAGCGGTTGACGTTTCGGATATCGTTGCCTCGCGCATCATGGCAGTCGCGGAGATCAAGGGACTCGAAGCCATGGACGATGCGCTCGAGCACTCGGGCACGCGCGGGAAGGCCGGAGCGGATCTTCGCGAGTGCGTCTCCGCTTTGGAGGCTATGGGGCTCGGGGACTTTGTCGAGGTCGATCTGTCGATCGTGCGAGGGCTCGCGTACTACACGGGAATCGTGTTCGAACTATTTGATGCAGGCGGATCGCTGCGTGCCATTTGCGGAGGCGGCCGTTACGACGGACTGCTGGACGCGCTTGGGTCCGTGGATTTACCTGCAGTGGGTTTTGGGATGGGCGATGTGGTGTTGTCCGAGATCATCCGCAGTCGGTTGGAGCCTGCTACCCTTGCGCGAAGACTGGAGGTTTTTCTCGTCGCGGTGACCGGCGCCGATGCGCCGTCCGTCTGGAGCCTTGCCCATCGCCTGCGTGACACCGGCGTGTCGGTGGAATTCTCGCTGCGCTCCCAATCGATCGCCAAACAGCTCAAGCTCGCGGCGGCGCGCCACGCGCGCCATGCACTCATCCTTGGCCCCGACGAACGGGCGGCACATGAGGTGCTCGTGCGTCACCTGGATACGGGTGAAGAGACCCGGGTCGCTACGGATGAGGTCGTCGACGCATCGTTTTGGACCCAAGCAGCCAAGGCGCCGAATCCCGCGCCGTGAGCCCACGGTTTCAGGTCATACAACGAATGTTGAACGTTGGGTGTTCGGCGGCGTCAGCCGCCGCAGGGGATAGGCTGGTGACATGAGCCAGAGTCAGGGAATTACCAAGCGTGCCGATGACTTCGCCGCATGGTACAACGACGTGATCATGCGGGCGGAACTGGCTGATTACTCGCC
>JBFHWR010000212.1:0-6999 GCA_041599395.1 Gemmatimonadales bacterium
CTCGAGGGCGTCCGAGATCTCGGCTTCAGAGAGGAAGCACGCCTCCTCGGATGTCCGTGGGTGTATTGCGGGAAGGTGGTTGTGCCATACGGCGATCGTCGCCAGGGGGCAGCCGTGCGAGCCCAGCCCGGATTGAGTGGGTTCGTTCACCGGCGGTTCCCACACCATGTCGATCACCGCGCTCTTGCCACGTGTTATGCCGATGAGGCATCGCACCGTCTCGACCGTCAACGTGTCCGCGAGCGTGCCCAAGTGCTCGGTGACGTGCTTGGCGACGACGAGATGCAGCCCTGGGCTGGCGGCACCATCGTCAGCTGGCGCGATGGCGGAATCCTGGCTCCAGAGCCTCTGTCCGGGCAACGCGACGGCCAGTAGCAGCAGGGCCGTGTTCCCATACCTCATACGGGCGATGTGGGGCAACAGCCGTGCCCGAACACATAAGTTGTTGTGTAATAAAGACTTAGTCTGAGTTCGCCTGCGATACAGTTGGACCCGTGCCACGGCCCGTCAGCGTCACCGAAAGCTCGTGTTTCGAAAGATCCGGTTGGACAGGTTTACCGCCTCTCGTACGCGCACTGCGGTCGGTGAAGCGCCCTCCATGGGAATGGAGTCACCCTGCATGATCGTAACGGCCTCGGCAAAGGCCGCGTACATGAGACCGTACAGTGATAGAATGCTTTCGGACGGGACGTCGATCCAGCCCAGGGGCCGATCTCGCGCCGCGGACTCGGCGTGATAGACCTCGAAGAGCAGCGATTCCGTCCGTGGGACGTCCATCCACCCGAGTCCCGTGATCAACACGACGCTGTCGGACGGGGCCACCGGTTCAGGCATGAGCTTGCGCACGAGTCCCTGTCCCAAGAGGTATGGGGCGAGACCGATGCGCTCGCCGTAGTTCCCCGTGGTCCGCGAAATGTAGATCGGCCGCGTGCCGAGGTTGTCGCGGATCAACTGGAGGGTGACGAAATCGGCTCGCTCGAGGAACCCCGGCTCGATGACTGCCTCGATGCTGTCGTGTCGGAACACGCGCCGTTCGCGCACCTCGAGATACGGTGGGAGGGCGTCGATCTCGTCAAAGGAAAGCGACAGCGGGCTCTCGGCTGGTTTGGGCCAGTCCCGACCGCCGTAGAGCGAAATGGCGCCGGCCTCGTCGAACGGAAAGATGGGACGTCGCTTGATTTGGCGGTTATGCCAGTCGGTGTTCATCAGCGAGAGGTTGGCAACCACCACGTCCTGCCGGATGCCCTCCACCTCCTGCGCGTACCATAGCGGGAACGTGTCGTTGTCGCCCGCCGTGATGAGGATGCCGTACGGCTCGACCGACTGCAGGATGTCCCACGCCATGTCACGCGGGAGTCGTTCACCGCGACGGCTGGCGCTCAGATGATTCCCCCAGAGGGGGATGATGCACAGCAACAGGACTGGTGTCGCCACGAACCATCGTCGCTCACCGAGCGCGCTGAATCGCCGGGCGGCGCGGCTCATCAGCGCTCCGAAGCCTAACGCAACCCACACGCCCCACAACAGAAACGAGGCGACAAAGAAGTAATCGCGCTCCCTGACCTCCGTGAGCACGTTGTCTTCCGGACGGAGGGAGAACCCGTACTTGAAGTCGAGGTAGAACACGAGCGCCAGTGTGACCGTCACCATCAGCGCGATCATTGCCGTGCCGCCGCGTCGGTCCGCCCGCCAATGACGGATGCCTCCGAGCAGTCCCAGGCCCCCAAAGAGCGCCGTGAGGATGCGGCGCACCTCCGGTGCCCAGTCGCGTCCGAATTGCCAGCTGAAGTACTGCAGATAATTGAAGTACTGCCACACGAGATCTGCCTGACGCGGGATCAACGGTCCTTTCTGATACTGCTCTCGACTCAACACCGCTTTGAGGGCTTCCCAGGTGGTCGGTTCTCCCTCGTTGATTGGCGGGTAGAGCCCCGCGCGGATCGGCAAGAACACCCATACGCTCACGCCGACCACGGCCACGGCCAGACCTGCGAGCCACATCTTCCACCGGAGAAACACGCGCGGCTCGCTCCAGACCACATAGGTGAGCACGGCGGGAACCGCGAGGAGGCCCATCTGGTGATTCGTAGCCGTGAGCGCGCAGAGGTAGACGATGAGTACGAGCAGCCGGTCGCGCTTCGACCCCGAATCCATGTCGCCCCACCGTACGGCCAGCCAGAGGATCAGTGCAATCGAGAGTAAGCTGATTGTGTACACCTTCTCATTCACGGTCGACTGGTTCCAGACCGTAAACGACGTTGCACCGACAACAATGCCCGCGAACGCTGCGGCGTACCGGGGAACGGGCGCGTTGGGAACGATCTCACGGAGAAACCGTTCGGCGACCAGGAACAGCAGTCCCGATGCCAATGCCGACGTCACGGCCGCAAACAGATTGATCCGCAACGCGTAATGGTCAACGAGCGGGATCATACCCCACACGTTTGCAAGCAACACAAAAAGCGGGTTGCCTGGAGGGTGCGGAATCCCCAACACCTTTGCGGCGGCGATGTATTCAGATGTATCCCAGAATTGTGTCGTGGGCGCGATGGTGACGACATACAGCGTCAGGACGCTCACCGTCACGAGTGCCGCGAGGAGGTACGGGGGTCGGAGAGGTCGCTCCGCGGTTGCGGGATCCGAATTCAGCAACTGGGGCTGTGTCCTAGTGTCGGAACTGCCGCGTTCCGGTGACCACCATGGCCAGTTCGCGCGCATCGGCTGCGGCGAAGACGTCTTCATCCCGGATGGAGCCACCGGGCTGGATGATGGCTGTTACTCCCGCATCCGCGGCCTGTTCCACGCCGTCGGGGAACGGAAAGAACGCGTCGGAGGCGAGCACGGCACCGGCTGGATCGTGGCCCATTGCTCGGGCCTTTTGGACGGCGAGAATCGAGGAGTCCACCCGACTCATTTGTCCGGCGCCAATCCCGATAGCCGCTTCGTCTTTTGCCAACAGAATCGCGTTGGACTTGACGCTCGCGACGGCGCCCCACGCGAACCTGAGATCGCGCATCTCCGTCTCGGTCGGTTTCCTGGCCGAGACCGTCTGCCATTCGGTTTCGTCGAGCGAGTAGATGAAACGGTCTTGCACGAGGAAACCACCGCGCACTCGTTTGAAATCGAGCGTGGGTTGGCGCCCGGACAGGGGGATTTCGACGATACGGAGATTCCGCTTGTTCCCGAGAATTTCGACTGCTTCGTCGTGGAAACGTGGGGCGACGACCACCTCGACGAACTTGTCGGAAATGGCGTTGGCGGCCTCCGCATCGACCACCGTGTTGAACCCGATCACGCTGCCAAAGGCCGACTGCGGATCGGTCGCGAGGGCTCGGCGGCAGGCGTCACCCGGCGTCCGGCCGAGCGCGATGCCACACGGCGTCGTATGCTTGATCACGACGCAACTGGGCCGATCGGGCCAGGGCGAGAGCGCGATCCCGGCAGCGTCGATATCGAGCAGGTTGTTGAACGAGAGTTCTTTGCCGTGAATCTGTCGCATTACGTCGACCCCGCGCCCCTCGCGCGAGGAATAGAGCGCGGCGCGCTGTTGCGGGTTTTCGCCGTAGCGCAACTCCTGCATCAGTTCCACCACCACGTTCATCACTGGGGGGAACGGTTCATCGGTCTTTCCCAGATAGGCGGCCACGGCGGCGTCATACGCCGAGATATAGCTGAACGTCTTGGAGGCCAATTCCCGCCGAAGCCCATTGGAGACGTCGTTTGTTGCGATCGCGGCCAAGACACGATTGTAGTCGCGCGGATCGACGACCGGAAGCACGCTGGCGTGGTTTTTTGCGGCGGCCCGCAGCATGGCCGGACCCCCAATGTCAATCTGCTCGATCGCATCCTCGAATTTGACGTCGGGCACGGAAATGCGTTCGCGGAACGAATACAGGTTGACGACAACCATGTCGATGATCGGAAATCCGTGGTGCTCGAGTTCACGCATATGCGGCGCAAGGTCACGCCGGGCGAGTAGCGATGCGTGCACCGCCGGATGCAGTGTCTTCACACGTCCGTCCAGAATCTCCGGAAAGCCGGTGATCTGATCGACGGGTGTGACCGGGACCTCCGCGGCGCGCAGGATCGACGCCGTTCCTCCCGTCGAAACGACGTCCCACCCCAGCGCGACGATCCGCCTGGCGAACTCCACGATGCCGCGTTTATCGGTTACCGAAATGAGGGCTCGCGGCACTGCCTACTCCTCTTGTGAGACCAAAAGCGGAACGGCGCGAAGCGCTCCTTCGACGGGAGTCGTCTGCGCGGACACGGCGAATCCTACGCGGTCCGGGACCAACCGGACAACGCATCCGGATTTAGCCGCGGCCACCACGACGGCCGGCAGCAAAGCATGCTCCACTGCTTGGACCCGGTGTTGCAACGTCTCCGGTGTATCCTCTGCGATCACGGGCACGGGCCACTGCGCGACAATTGGCCCTCGATCGTATTCCTCGGTCACGATGTGTATGGTCACGCCGCTGACCGTGGCTCCCGATTCGAGAACCGCGCGGTGAACGTTCTTCCCATACATGCCGGGGCCTCCGAACGACGGCAGCAACGCCGGGTGAATGTTGATCATCCGGCCTTCGAACGCCCGGACAACATCCGGCGGGATTAGTTTGAGATAGCCGGCGAGCACGACGAGATCGATGCCGTAACTCGCCAACACGTCGTTGATTTCGGTACCATCGTTCGCGTCCGAGATCACGTGAACAGGAACGCCGGCCGCGGTCGCTCGGGTGAGCGCGCGGGCGTCCGCCCGGTTACTGAGCACGATGGCGATGGTAGCGTCTCCGTCTCGACAGGCATCGAGCAGGGCTTGGAGGTTGGTCCCGCTTCCCGAGGCAAAGACCGCAACACGCATGCGAATGCTCAGCGCCGCTCCGGAGGCCGTCCCGCAGAACGACCTTCGCAGGACGAAGCCTCTTGCGCTTGCGCTCCGTCCGAGAGCCGCAGCATGAAGTCACCCATCTGCCAGTTTCCACGGGTCCGCGCCACGAGACGAAGTGGCGCCCCGTGGACGTCCTGGTAGACAATCCGCGAATTGCACCCGCCGCCACCGTCGTCGTCGACTGCCACGACCGTCCCGAGCCCCCGCAACAACAGCAAAACCGCGTCGAACTGCTCCGATGTGAGGTCCACCGTGAACGTCTTCCCGGCGGTTCCCGAAAGCATCCACACTTCGTAATACGTTGAATCGCCCAAGAAGGGGTCGTCCTGGGTAAGAGCCCCTACAACGGAATCCTCGAGCGCGAGGATTCCGTTGGGGCTGATGAACCCACGACATGCATCCATACTCGGAGCCGGCAGGAGCCCGCGATCGAGCGACAGCGTCACATCGCCCCACTCGCCCGCTGTCGCTGCGGCGGCGTAAATGATGTATGTACCGGAGTCCGGCAACACCGTCGCAACGTGCGCATTACACCTCCCGCCCGAATCATCGTCCCGTTGCACCTCCTGACCCTGCGTATCCGCGAGAATCAAGTACGCGTCCAAATCCGCTGACACCAGCGAGACCGAGACGGAATCGCCGGCTGCTCCCGCGAATCCGAACATCTGATAATGCGACCCGTCTCCGAACGTCGGATCGGTGGTCGTGAGCTGCAGCGCGATCCTGTCACCGTACTGCACGGCAACGGCCGTGGGCTCTTGGGCGTGGGTCACCTGTGTCGACGTCATGAGGGTCACGCCGGCCAACATGGCTAGCTGCGCATTCACGGTGCCGGAACCTCCCCTGATGTGTGCGTCAGTGGCGTTATGTGCCGCCGGAATCTCGCAACGGCGTCTAATTCACACAATACCGCTTCGCGCATGCGCGACGGCCGCCTGGACAATCGGAAATTCATCGTCTTTCAGGGTGCGTACGTCGAACATTACACGATGGTCCTCGGTGCGCGCGATGACCGGAGGATCGTGTTCCCGCAGCCGCGCGAGGAATGCATCGGGCGATGCGGGTTCTATACTCACGAGCGTCGTAGGTAACTCGCTGTCGGGAAACGCGCCGCCGCCGACCGCGGAGAATCCGGCTTCGGTTCGCGCCCCGGTGAGCCGGCGAGCCAGGCGTCGCGCCCGGCGCTTGAGCACGGACGCGTCTGCCGTCAGCATGGCGAGGACCGGTACCTCCTGCACGGCATGGTCTGGGTCTAAGTAGAGGGCGAGTGTTGCTTCCAATGCCGCGATGGTCGACTTGTCGGGGCGGAGCGCGCGGGCGAGCGGGTTTGTAGCGGCCGCGGCGATCACGTCTTTTGGCCCGACCACGATACCGCACTGTGGCCCGCCGACGAGCTTATCCCCCGAAAACGCCACGGTCGCTCCCGCTTCCACACTCGTCTTGACGCTCGGTTCGCCAACCAAACCCCACGGACTCAAGTCGATCAACAACCCACTCCCGACGTCATGCACGACTGGCAGCGCGTGGTCCCTCCCCAGAGCGACTAGGTCGGCAACCGATACGTCGGCGACAAATCCCGACATGGTGAAGTTGGAGCGGTGAACTTTGAGCAGCAGGCGGGTGGCCGGCGAAATCGCTTCGCGATAGTCGTCAATGCGAGTGCGGTTGGTGGTGCCCACTTCGATGAGTGCGCTGTTGCTGCGAGCCAGGATGTCGGGTATCCGAAAAGCACCACCGATCTCGACCAGCTCGCCACGGGAGACAATCGTTTCACCGTCGCGGGCCAGCGTATTGAGCAAGAGCAGCAGCGCGGCGGCGGCGTTGGTGACGACGAGGGCATCTGCCGCGCCCGTCAGGTCGCGAGCCAACCCGCGGACGTGGTCTTGCCGCGATCCGCGCGCGCCGGCCGCGAGGTCGTACTCGAGCGAGCTGTATCCGTATGCCTGGTTCGCGGCATCCCGCGCTGCCCGGGCGAGTGGCGCGCGCCCTAAATTGGTGTGCAGTACGACGCCCGTCGCGTTGACCACACGAGTCAGGGAGAGACGCGTGCGATCGGCGACCCGGCGGGTGATGGCGACCAGCCACCCGCCCGGCGGTTCGCCGTCCCC
>JBFHWR010000213.1:0-6999 GCA_041599395.1 Gemmatimonadales bacterium
GCAGGCGAACATCAGCCGCACGCTGGCGACGCTCAAGGGAACCGGGTCAAAGCGACCGGCTCGGCGCCGAGAAGAGGGGCCACGCGCGCGCGAGCTGGAAGAGATTCGCCGAGCCGAGGAAAAGGAGCGGGAAAAGACAACTGTCCGCGTGAACGAATTCATCACTGTGTCGGAGTTGGCGGAAACGTTGAGCGTCGCGCCGACGGCCATTGTCAGCTTCTGCTTCAAGGAGCTGGGCATGATGGTCACCGTCAATCAGCGCCTCGACTTCGATCAGATCGAATTGATCGCGGGTGAGTTCGGCTTCAACGCCGTGCGGGAAGAGGAGTACAAGCCCACCGTCGCGGTGGTGGAGCCGGAAGATGACGATGCTGCCCTCGTTCCGCGACCGCCGGTGATCACGGTGATGGGCCACGTCGATCATGGGAAGACGTCCCTGCTGGACTACGTCCGAAAGACGAACGTCATCGCCGGTGAGGCCGGCGGCATTACGCAGCACATCGGGGCGTATCATGTGGAGCTGCCGGGCGGCAAGGTGATCACGTTCTTGGATACGCCGGGCCATGAAGCATTCACGGCGATGCGCGCGCGCGGGGCACAGATCACCGACTTGGTCACCCTCGTCGTCGCCGCTGACGACCAGGTGATGCCGCAGACCGTGGAGGCCATCAGTCATGCCAAGAACGCGGGCGTGCCGCTGGTTGTTGCGATCAACAAGATCGATCTCCCCTCCGCCAACGTGGAAAAAGTGAAACAAGATCTGCTACAACATGGGGTGGTTCTCGAAGAGTTCGGCGGTGACACGATGGCCTCGGAGATCTCAGCCAAGACGGGCCAGGGTGTGGACGAACTGCTCGAAAAACTCTTGTTGCAAGCGGAGCTGCTCGAGCGGAAAGCCAACCCCGACCGTGCGGCGCGCGCCACGGTAATCGAGAGTACCCTCGATGCAGGGAAGGGTCCGGTGGCCACGGTGCTGGTCGAGACGGGCACGCTGAAGGTCAGCAACAACTTCATCTGCGGGAACCTCGCCGGGCGCGTGCGCGCCATGTTCGACGAACGCGGTAAGCGGGTGAAACAGGCCGGGCCGTCGATCCCGGTGCAGGTATTGGGATTCGAGGGAGTGCCGCAGGCCGGCGATTCCTTCCTCGTGGTCGAAGATGCGGTGGAGGCGCGCGAAATCGCGCAGAAAAGGCAGCGCCTGGACCGGGAGGCCTCGCACCGCCGGACCTCACGGGAAGTTTCGCTCGAAGACTTATCCAAACAGATCGGCGAAGGTGTCGTCCAGACGCTGAACATCATCATCAAGGCCGACCAGGGCGGGCCGGCGGAGGCGCTCGCCGACGCGTTTGCCCAGCTATCGACGGACGAGGTCAAAGTCGATGTCGTGCATCGCGGAGTAGGTGCCATCACGGAGAGCGACGTGCTGTTCGCCAAGGCATCGAACGCAATCATCGTTGGTTTCCACGTGCGTCCGGACTCCAACGCGCGCAGCGCGGCGGAACGCGAAAAAGTGGACATCAGGACCTATCGCGTCATCTACGAGGCGGTCGAAGAGGTTCGGAAAGCGCTGGAGGGCATGTTGGCCCCCGAGCAGCGTGAAACGATCCTTGGCGAGGCGGAGGTGCGGCAGACCTTCAAGATTTCGAGCGTCGGATTGATCGCAGGCTGTTACGTCCGGAGCGGGACGATCAAGCGTGGAGCCCGACTCCGCGTCATCCGGGACGGTGTTGAGGTGTACGACGCGGTGCCGTCCAGCTTGAAGCGCTTCAAAGACGATGTGCGAGAAGTGCGCGAAGGCCTGGAGTGCGGGATCGGCATCGAGAACTTCAACGACGTCAAAGTCGGCGACGTGTTGGAGAGCTACCTGGTCGAGGAGGTGGCGCGTCAACTCGAAGCCGCCGGAGCGCAGCAGCAGCAAGGCGAGTGATGTGGTCATTGGAGTTCTGACCTGCGAACTGCATTTGAACGGGTGCTCATCGCTCAAGGACAAGCGCCGGGTGCTCAAGAGTCTCAAGGACCGCTTGCATAGCCGCTTCAACGTCTCAGTTGCCGAAACGAGTCACCAAGACCGCTGGCAGCGTGCGGAGCTGACATGCGGCGTGGTCGCCACCGATCGGCGGCACGCGCAGTCGGTGTTGAGTTCTGCGGAACAATTGGTTGCTTCCAACGGTATGGCGCGGATTCTGGATTCGTCAGTTCACTTCCTCTAACCCGGCCCACGACCATGAAGTCATCGCGCCGGCATCGCGCCGAGCGTCTTGCCGCTCAGATTCATGAGATCATTGCGGCGGCACTCGCCACCGACCTGAAGGATCCGCGAGTTGGTTTCGTCACGGTCACGGGCGTCACCGTATCGCCCGACGGCTCGCACGCGACGGTTCGGGTGGCTGTCATGGGAGACGACGCGGACAAGGCCAGGGCCATGAAGGGTCTCGCAAGTGCGAAGGGGTTCCTCCGGACACGGGTGGCGCAAAGCATGCGGCTTCGCGCGGTGCCGGAACTCCATATCGTATTGGATCAGGGACTCGAGCACGCCGCCCGCATCGACGCGCTGCTCGATGACATCAAACACGACGAGCAAGATCCTGACCGACGGTCTTCTGCTACTGGATAAGCCGGCAGGCCCGACGTCGCACGATGTCGTGTCCGCGGTACGGCATGCCTTGGGGACACGTCGGGTGGGCCACACCGGGACGCTCGACCCATTCGCCACTGGTCTCCTCGTCCTCCTGGTGGGGCGGGCAACACGCCTCGCCCAGTACTTGGCTGGGCTCGACAAGGCGTACGAGGGAGTCATCCGATTCGGTGCGACCAGCGACACCGACGACCGCACGGGCACGATCACTCCAACCGGTTTCGCCAGCGAGCAGCTGAGCGACGCGGCGCTTGCTGCGGCCATGGCCGACCTCACCGGATCGTCCGCGCAGCGCCCGCCCGCGTTTTCGGCCAAGAGGGTGAACGGCGAGCGCGCGCACCGGCTGGCGCGCCGCGGGGAGGTCGTCGAGTTGGCAAGCCGGCTCGTCCGCGTCGACCGGTTTGTCTGCACCGAGCGGCGCGGCTCCGACATCACGTTTCAGGCGGTGGTCGCTTCGGGAACGTACGTCCGCGCGTTGGCGCGGGATCTCGGCGCTGCCCTGGGCTGCGGCGCCTATCTGCAATCGCTTCGACGAACGTCCGTGGGACCGTTCCGGGTCGAGGATGCCATTGCCCTGGCGGAACTGCAAGTGGGCGCCGACGTCCTGCTGCCGTCGGCCGCCGCCGTCCAGCATCTCCCTATGGTCGAGATTGATGACGACACCCGACGCCGAGTTGCGCACGGACAGCCCGTGGAGGGAGGAGATGATGCGGACGGCGTGGTCGCGTTGATGGCCGATGATCGGCTGATTGCCGTGGCCGAACGCGACGGCACGACGCTCAAGCCGCGGGTCGTCCTGAGCGGATGATACCGGTCGAGTCAGGTGGATCGTCCGCGGGCACCGTCGTGACCGTCGGGACGTTTGACGGTGTCCATCTCGGACATCGTCGCGTGCTCGAAGAGATTGCGGAGCGAGCGCGGCGGGCGAGCCGGAAGAGCATGTTGGTCACGTTTGAGCCCCATCCCATGGAAGTCGTCAATCCGGAGGCTGCGCCGCGTCTCCTGACGGTGGCTGGGGAGCGTCGCGAAGTGTTGGCGCAGAGCGAACTGGACGTCGTGGTGTTTCTGGAGTTCACCCGGGCGCTCTCGCAGTTTCCGCCCGAGGGGTTCGTGCGGCTACTCCTCGAGCGGTTCGACATGCGTGAGCTGGTGATCGGGTACGATCACGGATTCGGGAAGGGCCGACAGGGTGATGTCGAGTTGCTCCGCACCCTGGGTGACCGCCTGGGGTTTGCGGTGGATGTGGTGGCAGAGGTCGACGTGGATGGACGGCCGGTTTCGTCCACCTTGGTGCGCCGCGCAGTGGCCGGTGGGGATCTGGAGACGGCGCGACGGCTGCTCGGCCGGCCCTACTCGCTGTCTGGATCCGTTGTGCCGGGTGCGGGCAGGGGAAAGGGTGTGGGATACCGGACCATCAACCTGCGGCTCCCGGACGCGCGAAAGCTGTTGCCGCCCGACGGGGTATACGTCGTCCAGGTCGAATGGGACGATGGTGCGGCGGGCGGGATGATGCATTTGGGACCCCGCCCCACGTTCGGTGAACGGGAGCGTTCGGTAGAGGCGCATCTGTTTGATATCGACCGAGATCTGTACGGGAAGGGTGTCAAGCTCTCGTGGGTCGAGCGGCTCCGCGACGTGATGCGATTCCCGTCACCGGAAGCATTGCGCTCGCAGTTGGACCGCGACTTCCTCGCGGCGCGGGCCTCGTTGACAGGGTCTCACGCTGTCGGTAGTCATTAATGTTCGGCACATTTTTCCTGGTAAGTCATGCTCTCTAGTATCCGGAATCGTCTGATCCTGATCGCCTTGTTCGTCGCTGCCGCGGTGTTCTCGCTCATCCCGCGTGACGTGACGACACGGGTCCGCGCGCCCAACGGCGCCATGAGCGATACCACCGTGCGACGCGTTCCCCTCAAGCTGGGGCTGGATCTCCAGGGGGGTATTCACCTGGCGCTCGAAATCGACGAAAGTCAGGGTGTCGTCATCGCCGACGATGCCATTGACCGAGCGCTCACGGTGATACGCACACGAATCGACGAATTCGGCGTCGCAGAGCCCCTGATCCAAAAGGTGGGAACCGATCGCATCGTCGTCGAGCTGGCGGGAATCACGGACCCGGAGCGCGCCAAGCAGATTGTGCTCCGCTCAGCCTTCTTGGAGTTCCGCATTGTCGACATGCAGAATCGCTTTCGGGACGCCTTGGGGTCTATCGATGCCGCGTTGGCGCGCGCCGGCGTCCGGGTGAGGGGCGGCGAACAACCAGAGGGGACGCCAACCGCCGTGGAACAACTGCTTGGCGTCGATTCCGCGGCCGCAGCCGACTCCGTCGCCGCGGACTCGACGATGGGCGAAGAGACCCCGGCCGTGCTCAGTTCCTACCTGTTCACCTTTGGTGGAGCGGTCCCGGGCGAGTTCTACGTCCCCGAAGAGAGCTACCTGCTCGTGGATAGCCTGATCCGGCTGGACGTCACGCAGCGGGCGATCCCCCGAGGACTCGATCTCGTATGGGGCATGGAGCCGGTGTCGCAAGGATCACGGCCGTACCGGCCCCTCTACGCGGTAGAGAACGATGCAATCATCGAGGGTGACAAGCTCGCCGACGCCAACGCCACCATCGACCCGGTCACGCGCGGCGCCATCGTGCAGTTCCAGCTCACTCGCTCGGGCGGCCGCATATTCGGACGGGAAACAGCCCGACATGTCAACGATTACATGGCGATCATGCTGGACGGTCGCGTGCACCGGCAGCCACCTGTCATCCGAAGTCAGATCCGCCGCGACGGTCAGATCGAACTGGGCAACGCGAGCCTGCAGGAAGCACAGGACCTGGCGCTGGTATTGCGTGCGGGTGCGCTCCCCGCACCGATCACCATTGTCGAGGAACGCACCGTTGGGCCGAGCCTGGGCCGCGACTCGATCGGGAAAGGACGTCTGGCTGGACTGATCGCCGTCTCGGTCGTCGTAGTGATCATGGCGGCGTATTATCGCATGGCGGGCCTGCTCGCGATTGCCGCTCTTGCATTCTATGTCCTGTTTGCGCTCGGTGGCCTCGCCTCCTTGGGCGCGACGCTCACGCTGCCCGGCCTCGCAGGCTTCGTCTTATCTCTGGGAATCGCCGTCGATGCCAATGTATTGATTTTCGAACGGGTACGCGAAGAAATCGGCCTGAGTAAAACGACCCGTGCGGCTGTCGACGGTGGGTTCCAGCATGCCATGCCTGCAATCATCGACGCGAATATCACGACGATGTTGACGGCGGCGTTCCTCTTCCAGTTCGGCACCGGGCCGGTCAGGGGGTTTGCCGTCACTCTGATAATCGGAATCCTCGCTTCCCTCATCACCGCCGTGTTCGTGACAAGGACCTTCTTTCTCATCTGGCTCAGACAGCGCGCCGCGACCAAGGAGCTTTCGATCTGATGCTGCGAATGTTCGGCGACGCCCACTACGACTTTTTAGCGAAGCGGCGTGTGGCGATCATCATCACGGGGGTGTTCACGCTGGTCGGGCTGGGGCTGCTGCTGGTACGCCCGCTCAATCCGAGCATTGAGTTCACCGGCGGTACCCTCATTCAAGTGCACGCCTTCGATTCGGCAGTTCAAACGGGTGGAATCCGCACGGCGTTGGAGGCGCAGGGTCTTTCCGGATCCGAGATTCAGACGTTTGGCGCTCCCAACGAGTTCGTGATCCGGGCGCGAGTGAACGTGTCAGACGCGGGCACCGCCGAATCGACTCAGCGAACCCGGGCCGTCGTGGATTCGGCACTCACGTCGGCGTTCGGTGCCGGCAGCTACGAGCTTCAACGAGCGGAAGCCGTGAGTTCCAAGGTGGGAGGAGAGCTCCGCCGCAAGGCGCTTCTCGCGATCCTGATGTCGTTTGGCGCCACGCTGATCTATTTGTGGTTCCGATTCGAGTGGCGCTTTGGTGTCGCGGCAGTCGCCGCAACGGCGCACGATATCATCTCGACCATTGCGTTCATGTCGCTGTTGAATCTCGAAATCACGTTGGTGGTGGTGGCGGCGTTGCTGACTATCGTAGGATACTCCCTCAACGACACCATCATCACGTTCGATCGTGTTCGCGAAAACCTGCGAAAGTTCAAGCGCCAGAACCTGTACGAAATCTTGAATCGCAGCATCAACGAAACCCTCCCACGAACCGTGCTCACGTCGGGAACGACGTTTGCGGCAACGCTGGCCTTGCTCATCTTTGCCGGCGAGGTCATCCGCGGCTTTGCCTGGGTGATGACGTGGGGCGTCATCACGGGCACGTTCTCGTCCATGTTCATCGCGGCGCCGATTCTCCTCGCGATCGAGCGGCGGTGGCCCGGCGAAGACGTCCGTGGGGTCAAGGCCATTCCACAGACC
>JBFHWR010000214.1:0-6986 GCA_041599395.1 Gemmatimonadales bacterium
CTCGGGCTGTTCATTTCGACGATCTCGAAGACGCAGCAGGAGGCGTTCATGTCGATGTTTCTCTTCTTCCTGCCAGCCGTCATTCTGTCGGGATTCTTCTATCCCATCAGCAACATGCCGTCGGTGTTTCAACACCTCACTCTGCTCAATCCGGTGCGCCACTTTCTCGAAATCGTCCGCGCCATCTTCCTCAAGGGAGAAGGGCTCCCAGCTCTCTGGCCGCAATACGTGGCGCTCGCCGTGATGGCGGGCGGGGTGCTCTGGATCGCGACGGTCCGGTTTCGCCGTTCGATGGTTGCATGACCAACCAACGCATTCCCTCCGCCGTTCACGCTGCTTACACCAAGAAACTCGTGTACGCCGACGCCGGCCCGATCCATGTCGAACCGAACTGCCATTAAGGAAAGGCGCCGCATGGTACGCCGACAGCTCGCGGCACGGGACATCAGCGACCGGCGGGTGCTCGCAGCATTCGCATCCGTACCCCGAGAAATGTTCGTCCCCGAGAGAATGCGCAGCCTGGCATACGCCGATCAGCCGCTGCCAATCGGGTTCGAACAGACGATCTCACAGCCGTACATCGTGGCCCTGATGACGCAGTTGGCCCGGCTCGATCGGCACGCTTGCGTACTGGAAGTCGGAACGGGGTCGGGGTACCAGACCGCCATCCTGGCGAAGATCGCACACCACGTATGGAGCATCGAACGATTGGCCGGCTTGGCGGCCGGCGCGAAGCACCGGTTGCACGCTCTCAACGTCGCGAACGTCACCATCGTGTCCGGCGACGGTGCGCATGGTTACCCCGCCCAGGCTCCGTACGACGCGATCGTGGTAACCGCGGCCGCTCCCAGCGTTCCACAGCCGCTGCGCGATCAACTTGCGGTGGGCGGCCGGCTCGTGATTCCCGTCGGCGCGACACACATTCAGGAGCTGATCACCGTAGAACGCACTCCGGACGGCTACGAGACCTGGGCCACAGGGGCCTGCCGTTTCGTGCCACTCGTGTCATCCGAAGCATTTGGCATCTAGAAAAACTCGACGCCCGTCCGAGTTGGCCGGTCTCGGAGCCCATGTCTCGACCGCCGGCGGCGTGGCACACGCTCCCGCGCGGGCCGACGACATCGGGGCGACTGCCATGCAGATCTTCACGAAGACGCCGAGTCAGTGGCGCGAGCCGAGGCTGTCGCCGGAAGAAATCGCGCGGTTTCGGAACGAGGTGAAACGGGTTGGGCTCCGCACCGTGGTTTCACACGACTCGTATCTCATCAACCTGGCCTCGCCGGACACATCGCTGCACGAGCGGTCCACCCAGAGCTTTCAGCAAGAACTCCTCCGCTGCCGCGCGTTAGGCATCCGGTACGTCGTCACGCATCCGGGAAACTACATGGACGACCGCCACGCGGGTCTCGCCCGAAACGCTGCGGCGTATGCCGAATGTCTGGACGCCGTGCGCGGGCCAAAGATCGCGATCGAAGCAACGGCCGGCACGGGCACCGCGTTGGGCGCGTGCTTCGAGGAGCTGGCGGAGTTGCGGCGCCAAGTCCCCTCCCGTCTCAAGCGCCGTGTCGGGTTCTGCGCCGACACGTGCCATCTCTATGCGGCCGGGTACGACCTCCGTAGTGAATGGGACAGGGTGTGGGATGAGTGGGACCGCGTGATCGGACTCGAGCTACTCTGGATTTTTCACCTGAACGACTCGAAGACGCCGTTTGCCTCCCGGCGAGACCGGCACGAATGGATAGGGGAAGGCTCCCTCGGGCCGGAGCCGTTCCGCCGAATCATGAAGGATTCGAGATTCGACGGAGTCGTGAAGCTGATCGAAACGCCAAAGGCCGGCGAGGCCGTGTATCACGACCGCCGGATGCTCCGCCGGCTGAGAGCGTACGCGCGGACGGGCCAACCTCGGCCGCATCACTGACGCTCGCTCCAATCTCCACTCTCCACTCTCTACTCTCCACTCTCCAATCCCCCCTCAGTACCGATCTTCCCCTTTGTTCTTTAGCGCCCACATGAGACTTCGTCCATCGAGGCCAGCCGGCACCACGATGCCGAGCAGGTTGGAGACGGTGGGGGCAATATCGACCGAGCGCACGCGCGCATCGTACGTTCCGGCGGGAATACCCGGCCCCCAGAATATGAGCGGAACATGGGTATCGTACGGATACGCGGAGCCGTGGCTGGTGCCTCGGGACGCCGAACTGAGGAGGTCGTACTCGTGCATCAACATCGTGACGTCCGGTGCGCGGTCCGCATGAAAGCTCCGCCGGAACAGCTCGAAGAACGGCCGACTCCCTTCTCCTGCTAGGAGTTCGTCGTAGGTAAAGACGTCGCGGGCGAACGCCGCTTTTGCGAGGGAGGAAGCGAACCCACCACGCATCGTGCGGAGTTTCTCGGGAGGCATGTCGGTGCCCGGGAAGTACAGGACGAATCCCCCGACAAACTGTATCGACGGCTGCACCGAAATGGCTGCGTCTGACATAGCCTGCCTGAGCGCCGGCGCAATCGCGTTCTGTAACTCCGAGGTGTGCACCCGTCGTGATTTCACGCCGCGCCGCGCCAATTCTTCCGGCATCGGCAACACCCCGTGGTCCCCGGTGAGCACCAGCGTGTAGTTCCCCGCCCCGACTTGTCCGTCCAGAAACCTCATGAAATCACCGAGCATGCGGTCCAGCCGCAGGTAGTAATCCTGCGCCTCATGACTGAACGGGCCGTAGTCGTGGCCGATGTAGTCCGCGGCCGACGCCGCGATGAACAGCAGGTCCGCGACCTGGTCCGCACCAACCTCTTCCTCAGTGATGAGCTTCTTGGCGAACTCGAAGATCAACTGATCACCAAACGGCGAATACGGCAGCCGGCGATAGTACGACGCCGAAACCGCGCCTCCGTTGAACGCGTGCGGAAACTGCGTCTGCACGCCGTCGGCCTCCGCAGCGAACGCGTCTTCGCGGGACAGGTAGTACGCGTCCGCCGGAAGGAGCCGCTGCCACCCGCCCGCAAAATACGAATTCACGAGACTGGAATCATTGAATGCGGCAACCCACTCAGGGTAGTCGGCCCGATAATACGTGGAGGTGATGAGCCGGCCGGTGTCGTAATCGTACCAATACACTCCGTCCGGGCTCTTCCCGCCCATGAGGATGGCCGAGCGGTCCTTGATGCCGACCGAAAACACCTTACTCGAAGGAGACGCTCGCTTGAGCCAGTCGCCCAGGGCGTCCTGCAGCAGATTGGCCGGAGATCGTCCGGGTGCGGCGTTGTGGCCCACGATGGCCGCGTCGGAATCCTCGACAGCGTAGATCCGGCGGTTGGCCTTCCGATCCCACCATTCGTTGGCCACGATGCCGCTCCGAGACGGAAACACCCCAGTCGAGATGGACGCGTGTCCGGGAGCCGTATGCGTGACCGCGTGATCCTGATGAGCGTCCGTGAAGACGGCCCCTTCGTGGGTGAGGCGACGCAAAGCATCCACCAGCTGGCTGCGGTAGCGCGTGATGTAATCGGCTCGCATTTGGTCGACTGAGACGACGACGATCAAACGCGGCGGTTCCGCTTGTTGAGTTGAACCCACGCTCGTTGCCACGGCGAGGGCGAGCAAGGCACCGATCATAGCAATCCCCGTCAATTATAGGATCGGGAGGCGGTAACGTTCCCGCGGGATCGAGGCGACGCCTTTCAAACGTAGCGCTGGGATGAAACGGTCACAAGCCGGACGCTCTCAGGGGTCTCACGCCACGGCAGACGGAACCTCTGGCTGCTTCCCGGACTATATGAGACGGTTATATTGGGGGCCAGTGATGTATCGAGTACGTACACGCGGACGTCGCGCGACGTCGGTCGCGCTGGCTGCTGTCCTGGGTCTCACCCAGCTCGTGGCTGTGACGTGGGTGCCGGTTGCGCATGCGCAGGGTCTCGGCGGCGATGTCGGCCCAGCCGTCGAGGGTACGCACTCGGCCGACTGCTCGCCGATCCATGTCGAGACACGGTGCACCAGGTGCGCGCTGTCACAGTCCGTCTGGCCTTCCGCGGTACACCGTATCCGTCTCGACGAGCGTGGTGTTGCCGACGCAGCCCGGCATGCTCCGGTCGGCGGGCGGATTGCCTGTCACTTCGTCCTCTCACACGCAAGCCGAGCGCCCCCGACTCCGTAGACCGGCTCGCAAATCCGAGAACCGAGCAGCGGCTGAGCCTCGACGTGGCTTCGCCGTGCGCCGTGTTTGGCATCGGCTGTGTCGCACACAAAGGACGAACATGAACTACACGAAAACGCTTGTCGCGGGCCTGACCGTCTGGTTTGCCGCCATCGGCCCAGTCCACGCGCAAGCGCGTACCGACTCCTTGGAGAACGAGGTGCGGATGCTCAGGGCTCGTCTCGACTCACTGGAGCGAGTCCTGCAGCGCCTCGTCCAAGCGGGAGCCGAACCGGAGGCGGTCCAGGATGAGCTGGCAGCGCTCCGGGCGGCCGCGCAAGCCCTTGCTGCGGAGTCGCCGGCCGATACCTCGACGCAGCAGCAGAGTCGCACCCGGAATCTGAACGTCCTGAACCCGGAAATTAGCGTCACGGGTGACGTCGTCGGCAACTTCATCGCGCCGCACGGAGAGGACAAGAGCTTCAGCGGGACGCCTCGGGAATTTGAATTCTCGTTCCAATCGGCCCTCGACCCCTACACGCGGACAAAGATCTTCGTCACCCGAGAGGAAGACTTTGAAATAGCAGGGTTCCCTGAAGAAGAAGGGGAAGAAGGCGGTGGGGGATTCGAGATCGAAGAGGGGTACCTGTATTGGGTGGGCTTGCCGGGCGGCTTCGGTGCGAAGCTCGGCAAGTTTCGCCAGGAAATCGGCCTCTACAACCGCTGGCACACCCACGCGTTGCTCGACGTGGAGCGCCCCTTGGCTGCGACGGCGTTCCTCGGGGAAGACGGCTTGATACAGACCGGTGCCGCGGTCACGTTCCCGTCGTTCTCGCTTGGATCCGCGACACAGACCTTCACCGCCGAGGTCACGCGGGCGAACAACGAGGCCCTGTTCGCAGGCGGCACGCAGATCGGCTACCTGGGACGCCTGCAAAGCTTCATCGATCTGGGTGCCAGCACCTACGTGCAGTTCGGCGGAACCGGCGTCTACGGTCAAAACGACGACGAATCGCTTACCTCGCGGGTGCTCGCCCTGGACGTGGCGTTTCGCTGGGCTCCGCCGAACCAGGCATTGTACCGAACGTTCCAGCTCAAGGGCGAATGGTATTTCGCGAACCGCGATATTGGCGTGGACGAGTTCACGGGATCCGGCGGATACCTGCAAGCAAACTATCGATTGAACCGGCAGGTCGTACTGGGCGCGCGAGCGGACTACCTCGACTCCTACGGTGATGACCCGCACATTGTGCAGTTCGCTCCCAGCATCACATGGTGGCAAAGCGAGTGGGTGCGCCTGCGCCTGCAATACAACTATCTCAGGCCGGAGGGCGGGAACGGGAACCACACGATCTTATTCCAGACTGTTTGGGCGATGGGGCCGCACAAGCATGAATCGTATTGATCGATGCGTGATTCCGAGCACCCAAACCTACCGAGATTGTAAAGGACGTACGATGAAGATGATGCAACACAACCCCACTGCCCATCACCTCAGCGCGTGGCGACCACCTGCCACGGTCATCACGGCGCTGCTCATGCTCAATGCCGCCGTGGCAACTGCGCAACAGCGGGACCCCTTGCGGGTAGTCACGACGCTCCCGACATACGCGGCGATTGCCCGGGAAGTCACCGGTGATCTCGCACGCGTTGACGCGATCGCCCGGGGGGACGAAGATCCGCATTTCGTCAACGCGCGGCCCAGTTTCGCCGCCATGTTGCAGCGGGCGGACATCTTTGTTGTCACGGGATTGGACCTGGAACTCTGGGTCCCCGCGTTGCTCGATCGAGCCAACAACCAGAAGGTCGTCGAGGGTGGCCCCGGGCACGTCGTGGCCTATTCCGGCGTCACCCTGCTCGAGATTCCGGAAAGTGTCTCCCGCACCGGCGGTGATGTGCACGTGTTCGGGAACCCGCACATCCACACCGATCCGGTCAACGGCATCCTCATCGCCCGCAACATCGTCGCCGGGCTCAAGCGCGTCGATCCGGCGAACGCCGCGGTGTACGAGCGGAACCTCCAGGATTTCGCCGATCGCATCATGGCGCGCACGTTTGGCGCGGAATTTCTCGGAATCCTGGGATCCGAAACGGTCTTCGATCTGGCGCGCAATCATCGATTCTGGGACTTCGTCGATAAGCAGGCCTATCAAGGGAAGCCACTCAGCGCGTATCTTGGCGGCTGGCTTGCCGAGGGCGAGCCCTTCCGCAACAAGCGGATGGTCTGTTACCACAAGAACTGGGCGTACTTCAGTGCGCGGTTTCGGGTGGAGTGTGCGATGTATGTCGAGTCGAAGCCCGGCATCCCCGCATCACCCGGCCACGTGCGGGACGTCATCGAATTCATCCGATCGGAAAAGATCCCCGTGTTGTTTGCAGCGAACTACTTCAGCAAGACCCAGGTCGATCGAGTCGCAGGTCGGACCGGCATCACCGGTCTCTCCGTTCCTGAACACGTTGCGGGCGCTGAAGGAGTCGACACGTATTTCGATTTGATCGACCTCTGGGTGAGCCGGCTGGCTGCGACGTTCCAACCGCGAAGCGCGCACCCGTGACGTACCGCCTGCACGGAAACCGAGGCGCCCGGACATCGGGAGTTCGGTCAAAGGAGCAAGCATGTTGGAGCTGATGTTACCCGCCTTTGTCGCTTCTCTCGTCCTCGTCGGGATGCACGGATACCTCGGACTCCACGTGATCGCGCGGGGCGTCATATTCGTCGATCTGGCGCTGGCGCAGGTCGCGGCACTCGGATTCGCAGCAGGCGAACTCGGGGTGGGACGCGTCCTGAGGGACGTCACCGGGCTGGCGCCGGAGATTGCGAACTACATTCTGGGACTGTCCGCGGCACTCATCGCCGCC
>JBFHWR010000215.1:0-6970 GCA_041599395.1 Gemmatimonadales bacterium
CGACCCGAGAGCACTACATCGGTCGCATCATGCGGTCGCGGACTGTGCTGTGGAACGGTCCGATGGGCGTGTTCGAGACGCCGCCCTTCGATGCCGGAACCGTTGCGATGGCTCGTGCCGTGGCGGCCGCGGGGGAACGAGGGGCAACCACAATCGTGGGTGGCGGTGATTCGGCGGCGGCCGTAGCGCAGTCTGGGCTCGAATCCAAGATCAGTCACGTGTCCACTGGCGGGGGGGCCGCGCTGGAGCTGCTGGAAGGAAAAGAGTTGCCCGCGGTCGCGGCGCTGGACGCCGTATGACGGCCCGGCTGGTTTTCGCCGCCAACTGGAAGATGCACCTGGGGCCCGATGCTGCCGCTCAGTTCATGCGCGTCTACCTGCAACGGCATCGGGCCGCTCGAGAGCGAGAAATCTGGTTCTTCCCGCCAGCCGTTTCGATCGCGGCGGTGGCGGGCGTGACGCGTGATCGGTCCGACATCCGTGTTGGCGCGCAAAACGTGCACTGGGAGGCCAAGGGAGCGTTCACCGGTGAGATCAGCGTGGACATGGCACGTGAGGCAGGAGCCGATGCGGTGCTGATCGGACATTCGGAGCGGCGCCACGTGTTCGGCGAAACCGACGATGAGACAGCGAAGAAGACGTCCGCCGTGCTCGACGGAGGTCTCATCCCTGTATTGTGTGTCGGGGAGACGCTCGCCGAGCGGGAGCGTAACGAGACCGTTGCGGTGGTGCACCGGCAGCTGAATGCCATTGGGCGCCTGGACGCGAGCACGCTCCAACGCCTCGTGATTGCGTATGAGCCGGTCTGGGCAATTGGAACGGGAAAGACCGCGACCGTCGACGATGCCTCTCGCGTGCATCGGGCAATCCGCGGATGGTTTGGTGACCGGGGTGTGGCCCCGCGGGACGTGCGGGTTCTCTATGGGGGGAGTGTCAAGCCGGCGAACGCTCGGTCGCTGGTGTCCGACCCCGAAATCGATGGCGTGCTCGTCGGCGGCGCGTCGCTCGAGCCCGAATCGTGGGCGGAGATCACGGGAACCGAGGTCGATTGACTTACGAAAACGCCTGTCGGTATCTTGCGGCCGACACAAACCGCGGAAAACAATGCTCTCGGTATTTCTACTCGTACTGTTGATTGCTGATTCAATCGTGCTCGGCGTCGTCGTGCTCTTGCAGGCGGGGCAAGGCGGCGGGCTCGCAGCCCTGGGAGGCGGCGCTTCGACGGACTCGTTCTTTGGGGGACGCCAGGCGGTCACTATCCTGACGAAGCTATCGTGGTGGTGCGGTGGCATCTTCCTGTTCCTGGCGATGGTCTTGGCGGGATTGGGCGCGCGAGGCGGGACGCCACGCTCGGTGCTCGAGCAGGATCCCGGCCAGCCCGTTCCGGTGGCACCTACCCAGGCGCCGCCACTCCCATTGGATGTCCCCGAAGCCGGCCAACCGCAACGCGGCGCCCCGGCGGATACCGGGGGAGGGAACTAGGTGACCGAAGGCGAACACAACGCCTACGTGTTGTTGGAGGATGGCGCGTGCTTCCGCGGAACCACGCGCCGTTTTTTTGCTCCAGCCCCCGGCGAGGTGGTCTTCACCACGAATCTGACAGGGTATCAGGAGGTGTTCACCGACCCGTCGTACCTGGGTCAGATCGTAACGATGACGGCGCCGATGATCGGCAACTACGGGATCAACGAGGACGACCTCGAGTCTGAGAAGCCGCAAGTGACCGCGGTGGTGGTGCGCGAGCTGTCCCGAGACTACTCGAGCTGGCGCGCCACAGGCTCCCTCGACGATTGGTTGGCCACCCGGGGGATCCCGGTTATCGAGGGCGTCGACACGCGCCGGTTGACGCGCCATATCCGGTCGGCCGGCGCGATGCGCGGGATCGTGGCCTGTGGGCACGAGCCGAGCAGTGAGATTCGCCGGCAGTTGGACGACAGTCCTCACATGGAAGGGCTGGACCTCGTGTCGCTCGCAACGGCGCCTGAGGAACGATCCGTCGATTCAGGCGACCATCGGCGTCACATCGTCGCGTATGACTTTGGGATGAAAACGAACATCCTGCGTTCGTTTGCGGGTCTCGGATGCGGGGTCACGGTCGTGCCTGCAAAGACGCCCGCCGCGCGCGTTCGCGCACTCGCACCCGACGGACTGTTTCTTTCCAACGGACCGGGCGACCCCGCCGCCGCCGGGTACGCTTTCCCCGCGATCCGCGAGCTGGTCCGCTCGGGTCTGCCGACGTTTGGTATCTGTCTGGGCCACCAACTCATCGCGCTCGCGCTTGGCGGTGAGACCGTCAAGCTGCCGTACGGACATCACGGCGGGAATCACCCGGTTCGCGAATTAGCGAACGACCGCGTCCTCATCACCAGTCAAAACCACGGATTTGCAGTCAGGGGAACAACTAAGGAGGTGTCAGGTGTGAGTGAACTAGAGGTCACGCACCTTAACCTCAACGATGGCACAGTCGAAGGACTTCGACATCGTGAGCTACCCACCTTTGCGGTGCAATACCATCCCGAGGCGGCGCCAGGCCCTCACGACGCTCGCAACCACTTCGTCGAATTCGGCCCAGCTCTTGACAGTCAATGATTAAGCCCGTATTTATGACCGCCCAGGCCCGCTAAATCGGGCCACCTGTTCCGCATTCTTGGCCGACGGAGCGAAAGGATCATGACCAAGGCGGATCTCGTCGAGCGCGTCACTGCTTCGATTGCCCGGACAGCCGGGCCAATGATCTCCAAGAAAGACTGCGCCCGGGTTGTCGACGCATTCCTCGAGGCAGTGAAGGAGGCCCTCGCGGACCAAAACAACATTGAGGTTCGCGGCTTCGGGACCTTCAAGATTCGGCGGCGGAAGACGCGGATGGCCCGGAACCCGCGAACCGGGGAACCGGTTGAGGTGGCGGCCAGGCCCGTGCCGGTCTTCAAACCATCGAAGGAACTTCGTGCCAAGGTCGCAGACGCCGACAAGGCGAGATCGCAGATGCCCCCTCCGACCCGCTGACGGACGCAACGTTCTCAAAAAACCAAAGGGCGGCGCTCGGTGAGCGCCGCCCTCTTTTGTTCAGTCGATTGGAGCGTCCGACTACCTAGTGCCGGTCGCGAAACTCGGCCCATAGTCGCGTGTGCCGGCTTTCGAGGGCGACCGCCTCGCCCGCAATCAACATGAATTCGACCTGTGTGATGATCTGCAGCGGGTCCCCGTTTGTAACGATGAGGTCCGCGCGTTTGCCCACCTCGATGCTTCCCATTTCGTCACCCAGCCCAAGTATCTCGGCCGGGGTCAGGGTCACGGCGCGCAACGCCTCGTCCTTAGGCAAACCGAAGGCCGCCGACCGCGCGGCGTGGTACGGCAGGTTTCGAACGTCCGCAACAGCGTTCGTTCCAAACGCAACCTTGACGCCCGCCACATGCAAGATGGAGGCGTTGCGCCACCCGGCCGATATGGGGTCGTCCCGATCCAACGTGGGGCTCAACGACGACGTGATGATTACCGGGATATCCCTGGCAGCCAGGTCACCGGCGACCCGGAATGCCTGATCTCCACCGACCAGCACCGCGTTGATGTCCGGAAACTTGTCGAGGAAGAGGAACAGCGATTTGATCTCGCGCTCGCGTCGCGCGTTGAAGAAGACTGGGATCTCGCCGGTGATCGCCGGGACCAGCGCCGCGAGCATGATTGACTGTCGGTCGCCGAGGTTGGCCTCAAACGGACGGGTCGGATCGCCCGAGGCGCTGGGGCGCTCCGCGTAGAGCACTGCGCGCTCGAACAGTGTCACGAGCTCTGCGAGACGCTCCCCTTCGAGGGAGGGATCATCCCACGATTTGCCTGTCGGCGACGGGAAGTTGACCAGCAGAGCGGCGCGGTCCATCACGGTCATCCGCTCTTGCGTGTCACCGGCGAGCTGCACCACGGCTCCCGTGCCGGGAATCACACTGCCTCCCCCGCCGCCAAGATTCGTGTAGACAGCGGTGATCCCGTTTGCGCGGGCAACCGGAATGGCCTCGCTGTGTGGATGCACGCTGTACTCGGCGTTGAGATGTGGATTGAAGCGTCCCACCTCGCGATCGTCGCGCGCAGAGCTGATCGAACCAATCTCGACCATGCCGAGCTGTGTTACGGGGTCGATCATGCCGGGATATACGTGCTTGCCGCTCAGGTCGAGCACGGAGGCGCCGGTTGGAATCTCCACCGATGAACGCGCGCCAACTGCCCGGATGCGCCCATCGGCGATTAGTACGGTACCGTCTGCGATCGGCGGGCCGGACACCGGGTGGACCGTTGCTCCAACCATGGCTGTCACGAGTCCTTGACGCCGTGGTTCCACAAACGATGCGGTGCGCACGAGCGTGCTGACCGTAGGAGCCGGCTCCAGCGCGATATCGGGAACCAACCGCACCGGCGGGAGTGTGCGGACGGGTTGGCCGCGCGTCGTCTCGTCACGCTGAAGGTCGTAGTAGACGATGCCGTCGACGATGGTTTTTTCCACGCGCGAGTAGACGTCGAACGGATCGCCCGACAGGATGACCAGATCGCCGTGCTTCCCGATCTCGATGCTCCCGACTTTGTCGTGGATCAGGAGCTGCCGGGCCGGATTCAACGTTAACATGCGAAGCGCCTCTTCCTTGGAGACGCCGCCGTACTTCACCGGTTTGTTGAACTCGTACACCATGAACGATTGCAGCCACGGGATGTCGGAGTTGAGGCTCGTGAGCACGCCGTGTTGCTGCATGATGGCGGCGTTGTAGGGGATCGCGTCGTAGGCCTCGAGCTTGTATTGCCACCAATCCGAAAAGGTGGAGCCGCCGGCGCCGTGCGCAGCCATTTCGTCGGCTACCTTGTAGCCCTCGAGCACATGTGTGAAGACGTCGATGGTAAACCCGTACCGTTCGGCGACCCGCATGAGCATTACGATCTCGTCGCTCCGATAGGAATGGGCGTGCACGCGGATGCGGCCTTCCATGATGTCGACGAGCGCTTCGAGTCGTAGATCCCGTCTGGGCGGAACGCGGAAGCCTCGTGGGTTGTTGCGATACGCGTCCCACGCCGCCTTGTACTCCTTCGCTGCCGTGAACGCCTGATCGTAGATTGCCTCCACACCCGCGCGCGATCCCGGAAACCGCGCGACACCGCGTCCCGCCGGCCGGTTCTTCCGAGTGACGTTTTCACCGAGGGCGAATTTGACCGTCTGCGGCGCCCCCTGCACCAACAGCATCCTCGAATCCTCGATGCCCCAGCGCGTCTTGATAATGGCACTTTGCCCGCCGACGGGATTGGAGCTGCCGTGTAAAACTTGCGCGGTGGTTACGCCGCCCGAGAGCGCTCGATAAATCCCAAAGTCGTCCGGCTGTAAGGCGTCAATCACGCGCACCTCAGGAACGACTGGCGCGGACGACTCGTTGGTGGAGCGCATTGCGATGTGTGAATGTTGGTCTACGATCCCGGGGATGGCTGTCATACCTTGGCCGTCCACAACCGTTACCCCGCGGGGGGCAGCCAACTCACTGCCGATCGCGCGAATGATGCCGTCCCGGATCAGGATGGAGGTGTTTTCGAGGACGCCGTTTACCCCTGTCCACACGGTATCGATGTTTTGGATGAACAGGTCGCCGCGTGGCACCTCGACAACACCGGGCTCGATTTGCTGCTTCCATTGGGCGTAGGCGGACGTGACCACGCCCATCAGCAGGACCAACGCTCCAGACACACGTACAATCCGTCGTATCATGTCATGCTCCCTCGCCCGGTGTGCGCATGCGGGTCGCTCGCCACGTACCGGATCCGAACTCCATGTTCATGTCGCCCCTCATCTCATCACCTTCCGCCGTTCCTGTATACTCAATCTGAAGCATCTGGCCGCCGATATCGACGTTGATGACGAACGACACGCGGTTCCCCGAGATGGAACCGTTTTCGATTCGCAGCGTGCCTTCCTCGACGGTGGTCGTTCCCGAGAACTCGCTGCCGGTCTGTTGAATAGTCGCCCTGCCGCGTCGCGTCTGATCCATGATGGAGGATTCGAGCTGCCACTCGCCCGCAATGTTGACGGGTTCTCCGGCCGTTGCGTCTCCATCGGCCCGTGCCCCCGCTGGGCTTCCATGTTCGAGTTCGCCTTCGACAAAGGTGTAGACGATCCTTGTGTCGTCATCGAAGATGGCGCCCTTGGTGACCACGAGATTTGCCGGGAATCCCGGTTCAATCCGTGTGAAATGCGGAATACCGAGCAACTGGGCAGGGGTCGTGGTCAGTGCGCGGAGCGCTGCATCAGACCCGAGCCCGTGCTCAATGGCCGTCCGCGCGCCGTCCCTGAGATCGGCCGCGCCGCCGCCGCTCGTGAGCGCGAAGGTCACACCGGCAGCCGCCAGCCGTCCCGCGTTGGCATACACGTGCTCGATCCGCTCCTTTTCGCGGAGCACGGCGGCGTCGAGTTCGGCGGGGAGAGTGTCCTTCTTGGGATCCCAGCGATCGGGTTTCGGAAAATCGAGCGATATCAGTACGGGTACCTGCTTGCCGCGAAGCAGGTCCGCAACCTTCCACGCTTCGTCCCCGCCGACAATGTACGGCCGAAAGCCATAGCGCTCGGCCAGCTCGAGCACCTGACGGATGTCTTCGGCGCCGTCCGCCGCAAAAAACACGGGGCGCGTGCCGTTCAATGCCTCCTGCAGCACCGCATAGTCCGGGTCCCAGTGAGGCGCCGTCATGCCGTTGGGGTCACGCCGGTACGCAGCCTCGACCACCGCAGCGTGCCTGACATCCTCAAACGTCTGTCGCATGAACGCGAGTACGCCAAAATGCTGGCTGGGGTACACGCCTTGTGCCCCCCGAAACGACAGCAGAGGACCGAGCGAGGGTTCGACCACCAACTCCGTGGGGATGCTGGCGGACGATCGGAAGAGCAAGAGCGTGCCCCGTCCGGGCATCAGGCGTCCTTCAGGATGGACTGCCGCCGCGACGATGCCCTTCTTGCGTTC
>JBFHWR010000216.1:0-6967 GCA_041599395.1 Gemmatimonadales bacterium
CATCGGGTGGCAGGTGGATTCGGTGCAGTCCGCGTACGACGTCTGGGCGGAGGCAGCCCGATCGTCGTTCCCGAGAAATAGGCGCCCTACGTGGCTCGTTCACGCCGGCCCGGATGTTCTCGAAGGAATCGAGTTACAGAACGGAATGCCCGCGCTTGTCCGTCGCGCGGCCGGCGGAACGGCTGCCGCGGTCGCCTCAAAATGGATCGGAAACCGCATGACCGAGGCGCCCGGCAAGCAATCTGGTGAGCCGGTTCGAGTCGCCGTGATTGGCAGAGAAGTCGACGTCGCCGGTGTGAGAAGCGAACTCGGCGCCGCACACGTGGAAACCGTGGAGTTTCCGCACGGCGACGGTTGCGATCCCGGCCACCTTGCCGCCCGGTGGGTGGAGCGAACGGCCGGCACTGAGTTGATCCCCAACCCGGTGCGCGAACGGCGCGTCACCCGCGCCCGTCGTGTGACGCTCGCGTTGGGAGCGGCGGCGGCCGTATTCGTTGCGATGGCGGCCTCCGCCGAGTTGTGGGGTGCGCGCCGGCAGCTGCGCGCGCTCGAACAAGAGCGCACGTCGATCCGAGCGGAGGTCGAGGCGGCGGTGGCGGAACGGGAGGTGTTGCTCGAGCTGACCAGTCGGTTGAACGCGCTGAGTACGGCCGAAACGACGGCGCCCCGCTGGTCGAACGTGCTCGCGAGCGTAGCCCAACACCTGCCCGAGGACGCTCATCTGCTTGCGTTTCGTGCGAGCGCCGACAGCCTGTTCCTCGAGGGCCTGGCCGATCGGGCAGCCGGTGTGTTCGAGGCCATGCAGGCAGCGCCGGACATTCTTGGTGTTCGAGCGCGGGCGCCCATCCGTCGCGAACTGTTGAGCGGCAATCGGGCGATCGAACGGTTTGCGTTGGGGGCGCAGCTTGGCGGCGCGGCACCGACGGAGGAACCCCAATGATCCGTCGGCTCGCGCTTCGGACCCGCGATCGCCGCGCGATCCTCCTCGGGTTGATCGTCGTGGCCCCCGTGCTCTTCTATCGAGGCGTCGCCTCACCCTATCTCCGCGCGTTGAACGATGTGCGCGCGCGGACGGTGATGCAGCGCGACCTCCTTGCCAGAGAACGGGCAATGCTGGCAGAGTCGCATCGCTATCCCACCCGCATCGCGGAAGCGACCACTACGCTGCAAGTGGGAACTGAGCGACTGTTTGCAGGGCCCGAACCGCTCTCCGCCGCCGCCGCGCTGGTGAATTACGTGGGACAAACCGCCCGCCAGCATCGCGTCCTGGTCGAGCAGAGTGAAACGCAGACCGCCGACCCCGAGTCATCGGGCGTCGTCACGCTGGAAATCGCCGTCCAAGGCCGAAGCGACCTCGAGGGTCTGCTCGGACTGCTGCAAGGCTTGGAAGCCGGAAACAAGCTCGTCCGCGTGGACGAGCTCACCATCGAACAGCCACAACGCCTTGTCCGACTGCGTCGGGACGAAGAAGTGTTGAGCTTCCGCGCGCGCATCGTCGGGTACGGCTTGAGCCGGGCTGTTGGCGGTGCCCACACCCCCGATGTGGTCACGATTGGAGGCGCGGGGTGAAGCGTCCTCGGCTTGCCCGATACGGAAACGGGCCCGTGATCGCGCTCGTCGCGGCCGTGGGCGCCGGCATCGCGGGTGTCGCATCCGTCTGGCGCGCCATCGAGGTGGAGTCGGTTAACGCCGCGGAAGTGGCGCAGATGGATTTGGCCGCTGCCTTGCTCCCGCGCCCTGACAGCCTGTTGACGACGGATGTCGCGACAACACTCGACCTCGATCCGTTTTACCCCGAGCGGCGGCGACCGGCTCGACGGTTTCGTTTGCCGGGCGAGCGGGGGCCGAGCGCGGTCCGGCGGCCGGGCTTGCCCGAAGGCGTCCAGTTGACGGGCACGATCGTCTATCAGAGCGGCGGCGGCGCCGCACTCCTACAGCGCCCCGGGTTTGCGACGTTGATGATCCGCGTCGGTGAGCGGATCGAGGGCCTCACGCTCGACCGCGTCGACCGTGAGCAGGCCGTATTCAAGACGACCACCGGAGTGGAGGTGGTCATTCGAGTCCCCAGAGCTGGTGGCTGACATGAAGCGATTGAGCGGAGTGATTATTTGTGCAGCTGTGCTGTCCGGGGCTGGAGCTGGACCCGGCAACGCGCTGCAGGAACCCCAAGACGCTGTGCGGTTGGATTTCCAGAACGTGGAGCTGACGGTCGTCCTGTCCGCACTGGCGGACGCGGGGAATCTCAACATCGTCTACACGGACCTCCCAAGCAGCCGGGTCACGCTCCGAATGAACCAACCGGTGCCGCGATCCCAGATCCTGCCACTGCTTCGCAGCATCGCGGAATCCAACGGCCTGCGGGTTGTCGACGACGGCGCATTGCTCAGGGTGGAGTTTGCGGAGGCGCGCGATATCCCGCGCGACGTGCCTGAGGAAGAAGTGGGACCGCAGCCCGCAGCCCCGCCTCCGCCGGAGCCCCAATTCTACGTGTATCCGTTGAAGCACTCACGCGCTGCAACCCTGGCCGGTACCATCGAGCTGATGTTTGGGAGAGGCGAGGGCCCGCCACGGCGACAGCCGTCGGGTCCCGATGCACAGGGGAGATCGCTTTCCCAACAACTGCGTAACCAGCGAATTCCACCGCTCCAGCCCGACCGACCACCGGACGTGGCCGTCCAACTGGGACAGCAACGTCCCCCGAGCCTCACCGCCCAGCTCCGAGGCGATGTGTCCATCGTACCCGATGAACCGACCAACGCACTGATCGTCCGTGCGGAACCGGCGGATTGGGAAGTGTTGCGTCAATTGATCGAGGCGCTCGACCAGCGGCCGCTCCAGGTACTGATCGAGGTGGTCATTGCCGAAGTGCGTCGCACCAGCGATCTCAGTATCGGGTTCACCGGGGAGGTCACGCGGGAGCGTGAAGGCGCGGAAGGAACCTCATTCACGGGGAGCCTGGGCGGATTCACAACGGGAGAGTTTGCGCTGGAATTGATGCGGCTCGGTAGGGCTGACGTGACCGCCATGGTGAGCGCCTTGGCCTCGAAGGGCAATGTCAAGGTCCTCTCTCGACCAGTTGTGCTCGCCCAAAACAATCAGGAAGCCCGAATTTCCGTGGGAGCCGAACGGCCGTTCATCCAGGTCTTTCGGTCGTTGCCCACCGAGGCCGCCGTCCGCGACCAGGTGGTGCAATATCGCGACGTCGGCACGTCACTCACGATCCTGCCCACGATCAACGCGGATGGGTATGTGAACCTCAGCGTCACGCAGGAGGTGAGCGTGGCGACCGCGGAAGAGCAGTTCGGCGCGCCAATCATCAGCACTCGTGAGGCATCAACACAGCTCTTCGTACGAAACGGACAGACGATCGTCATCGGCGGACTGATTGACCAACAGGAAGAACAGACGCGAACAGGGGTGCCGCTGTTGATGGACGTGCCCTTGATCGGGCTCTTGTTCAGTTCGACGGAGCGCACCACTTCGGAGAGCGAACTGTTCATCTTCTTGACTCCACACATCGTCTCCACTGACGAAGACGTCGACCGCGTGCACGAGCGAGTGGAAAGCGAGACGAGGTTGATTCCGCCGATTCCTGGTCAGGCTCGCGATACGATTCCACGACGTCCATGACGGCGCCGACGATCGACCTCTCGGAAACGCAGTCGCTCTCCGACGACCTCACTGCGGAGTATCTGGAGTACTACGCGGTTTTGCCGGTCGAGCGGAATGATTCCGTGGTCCGCGTCGTGACCTGGCGGGACGACGTCGACCCCCAAGCCCTCGACGATCTCGCAGTGCATTTTGCCGTTGAGGTGCAGCTGGACCGAGCGCCGGAGCCAGCGGTTCGCACGGCAATTCAGCGGATTTACGGTGAGGAGGCGGTCACCGCGCAGGACGTGATACACGAGCTGGATGCGCCCGAATCCGACTTGCTCGTTCCCTCGGCGGCCATCGATGACCTGCTGAGCCTCGTCAACGAGGCACCGGTGGTCAAGCTCGTCAACCTGTTGTTGGTCGAAGCCCTCGAAGCGCGAGCATCCGATGTCCACATCGAGGCGTACGCCCAGTCACTGCGCGTGCGCTACCGAATCGACGGTGTGCTCCAGGACGCGCCGTCACCTCCCATGCACCTGATGCCCGCGGTCATTAGCCGTCTCAAGATCATGGCTGACCTCGACATCGCAGAACGTCGCGTTCCGCAGGACGGTCGGATTCGCCTCATGCTGAGAGACCGGCAGGTCGACGTTCGTGTGGCAACGTTGCCGACGCTCCACGGGGAGAGCGTCGTCCTCCGTCTCCTGGACAAAGAGCAGGGCAGGGCAGGGCTCGCGGACTTGGGAATGGGCGCTGATACGCTGGCGGCGTTCGACCGCATTCTCGACCGGCCCAATGGCATCGTGCTGGCCACTGGTCCGACCGGATCGGGGAAAACGACCACCCTCTACGCGGCCGTGGATGACATCCGCACCGGTCGGGAGAAAATACTGACGGTCGAGGACCCGGTGGAATACGAGCTTCCGGGTGTTCCGCAGGTGCCGGTACGCGAAAAAGTGGGCGTGACGTTTGCCAACGCGTTGCGTGCACTGCTGCGGCAGGACCCCGACGTTCTCCTCGTGGGAGAGATTCGCGATCCGGAAACGGCAGACATCGCCACGCACGCGGCGCTCACCGGTCACCTGGTCCTGTCCACTCTCCACACGAACGACGCGCCGAGTGCGCTGACGCGGTTGCTCGACCTGGGTGTGCCGGGCTACCTGGTGGCAAGCACCGTCGAGGCCGTGCTCGCGCAGCGACTCGTCCGAGTCGTCTGCAACCAGTGTCGCGCATCCACGAAGCCGGACAGGGACTTGCTTCGGTCTCTGGGTGCGCGGCAAGACGACTTGCCCTCGGTCACTCGCGGCCGGGGATGCGAGCAATGTCGGGGCACCGGGTATCGGGGTCGCACAGGCATCTACGAATTGCTCGTCATGGACGATGACCTGCGGGCCGAAGTTCAGGAGCAGCGTGGCACGGGTGCGCTCCGTCGGCTGGCCATTAAAAAGGGCATGCGCACACTGGCGGAGGACGGTCTCCGCCAGGTTCAGGCCGGCATTACCACCCCCGAAGAGGTGCTCCGAGTCACACAGGGTTGATTCATTCGCCGCCCCCGCCGAGTGACGTACATCACCAACACACATTTCAGTTGTTTCGAGCCTCGGTAGCGGGCTGCGGCCGCTGGTACGGTCTTTGCTCCCGCTGTCGCCCGAACTAGCGCTTTCTGAAGCCGTGAGCGACGATGAGCAAGATATCGCGCCGAAATTGGAAGCAGTGGAGCGTTTGCGCGAGCCTCGTGGTCGGCGGGCTGATCATGGGCTTGGGGGCGGCGGAAGCAATGCTCCGCCTCACATTCGCAGACGAGACTTTTGGAACCGCAGTTGAACTTCCGTGGATGCGAGCGACGACCAGTTTCGTCGTCGACCCGTCATTTGGCTTTCGCCCGGCGTTTGGCAGAGAATACACAGAAACCGGCACGCATCAAAACAACTACCCGTCGACGAGACCCGATAGCATCGTGCGCGTGCTGTACATTGGCGACTCGGTGACGCACCGGGGCCGGATCGTGAACGCCCTCAAGACGTTGTACGGAGACGAGCGGTTCGAGCACTGGAACGCAGGCGTGGAGTCCTTCAACACGGTGCAGGAAGTCGAATACTACCGGCGGTATAATCGGGCCATTCAGCCGGATCACATCGTGGTCACGCTGCACAACAACGACTTTGGAACGACGCCGGTTGCATTCCGCAATGCTGAGGGACAGCTCGTCGTCTTCACCCCTGGCGCACCGCAAGTGCGGTTAAACCCGACACTGTTTCGGCACAGCATGTTTTATCGACTGATCATCGGGTCGCTGCTCACTTCGCAGAGAGAAGACGTGGTCTTCGAAGACGAGGTACGTAGCGCGTTACACACTCTACAGCGGATCGCCGTCGCCGACGGAACCGAACTCACGGTCGTCGTACTTCCGATCCTCAAGGAACACGCGGGATGGACGCCCCAGGAGCGGCGAAATCATGATGCCGCCGTCCGACTCCTCACCGCCCTCGGAATCCGGTTCTTTGATCTCTTGGCACCGCTCGAGCAGGCGATTAGCTCCGGTCTCACGCTCACCGAGCGTCCTGGCGACGTGTGGCACCCGAGTGACGACGCGGCCGAGCGTTTCGCCAGCTACCTCTTTGACCGCGGACTCCTTGCTCCTGAGACTCGAGAGTAAGACTCTCCATCCCACCACTCCGCACCGCCACGCAAGCGACCTTCTCCCTCCCGGCGACCCGTGACCTGGCACACATCGGTTGCGTTGGGCGGCCACATAGGTTCATCCCGGCTTGGCGCATCGCTGTAGGGGTAAGCCAGCTACCTGCACACCCGAAGAGACGGTTCGCGAAGAGGGGGAGACGGCCTTGAGGCAGTATGCGGTCGCGTTCGGTAGCAGCCGCAATCTCACGCGAGGGCTGGTGAGATGGGGGTACCCCCTCGCCGCCGTGGCGTTCGTCCTTCTGGCGCTTCACGCCCTCACGGAAGTCAGTTGGACCACCCTCACCAAAGATCAGTGGCCGCTCTACACCCGTCATCTCACGACCGGCTTGTTGGAAAGCGTCTTCACGTCGCAAAACGGACACGTGCGCCCGATTCCCGCGCTGCTCGAGCACATCGATCTTCGCGTCTTCAGCGGAAGCACCATCGTCCTCGGGATAATCGGAGTCCTGCTCAACGGAGCCACGGCCCTTGTGGTGAGCGTCATCATCTGGCGTGATGATCAGCTCAGTACCACGGCAAAGACGATCGCTGTGTCGCTTTTCTGGATGATCCTGTTTTGGCTTGGCAACGTTCGCACGCTTGGTCACAGCATCGAGGCGCTCCACGCCTATCCAGTCACGTTTATGCTGTCCCTGGCCGCCTGGCTCACAATCAGCGCCAAGGGCGTCGCCGA
>JBFHWR010000217.1:0-6954 GCA_041599395.1 Gemmatimonadales bacterium
GTGCGCGAGACGGAGCGTGCCGTGCACGTGTTGAACGCTGTGTCGCCCGGCCTGACGTGCAGTCTCCCGTTTGGTGAGGCCTTGGCGCGTTTGTGCCAGCGAAAACTCAATGGCGCGACGGGCCCCGCGTGGGAGTGGGCTTCGAATCCAGCGCGATTCTTGCGGCCCTCCACGGTGTGATGGCTACGCGAGCGTCGTTCCCCGTGGATGCCTCCCGGCTCGAGGCGGTCGTCTTCGATGTCGACGGAACTCTGTATCGGCAATTGCCGGTGCGGGTCACGATGCTGCTCAAGTTGCTGGGCGCGCACCTGACTCGTCCAGCACAGGGACTCCGCGTCTTGCGGGTCCTCAACGCGTATCGCAACGCGCACGAAACGCTGCGTGACGGGGACCCCGGTGCCGACCTGGCTTCCCGACAGCTTGAACTGGCGTGTGCATCGGCCGGTGTGTCGTCCGACGTCGCAGCGAGCCTCGTCGCACGATGGATGGAACGGGAGCCTCTCCCCGTCTTGGCCCGTTGGGGTTACGAGGGCGTGGGTGAGTTTGTCACGGCCGCTCGCAGCCGGGGGATCAAGCTCGGCGTGCTATCGGACTACCCGGCGCGCGATAAGCTCGCCGCCCTGGGGCTGGAAGGAAAGTTCGATGTCGTGATGAGCGCGCAGGACCCCGCGGTGGGCGCGCTGAAGCCGCACCCCAAGGGGCTGCAGGCCGTGCTCGGGCGCCTCGGCGTCGAGCCTGCGCGTGCGCTCTATGTCGGCGATCGGCCCGATTTGGATGGGGGCGCAGCGACAAGCGCGGGGATGGCGTGTGTGATCATTGGTGGCGGCAAGCACGCCAACGGCGCAGCGGGTTGGGTGCCGGTTCGAAACTTCGTGGAGCTGCGTGATGTCCTCCTCTAGCGAAAAAGTCCAGACGATTCCGGCATTCAGCGACAAGCTTCGCGGCCACATCGAGATTGCGCGGGCGGATCACTGGTTCAAGAACGTGTTCATGTTACCAGGCATCGCGGTGGCGCTCAGCCTGGATCCGAGCCGGCTGGACGGCCTCGGCATGTGGGCGCGCATCGCGCTCAGCCTGATTTCCATCTGCCTGGTTGCCTCGAGTAACTACACGATCAACGAATTGCTGGACGCCCGGTATGACAAGCTCCACCCCACCAAGTCGCGACGGCCGGTCCCGGCAGGCCGGGTGTATCTCCCCTTGGTGTACGTCCAATGGATCGCACTGATGTTGGCCGGCGTCACCGTGGCCCTGACGGTGTCACGACAATTCGCCGGGACGATGATGGTGTTCTGGCTGCTTGGCTGTATCTACAACATCCCGCCAATTCGGAGCAAAGACCTGCCCTACATCGACGTGCTGTCGGAAGCGTTGAACAATCCCGTGCGGATGCTGGCGGGGTGGTTCGCTACGGGGACACTGCTCATTCCCCCGGTGTCCTTGCTGGTGAGCTACTGGATGATCGGGAGCTATTTCATGGCCATGAAGCGGTTTGCCGAGTATCGGATGATCGCCGATCCCGCAAAAGCCGCTGCGTACCGCCGGTCGTTTGCTTTCTACACCAACGAGCGACTGCTGGTCTCGATCATGTTCTACGGATCGGCGGCCATGCTGTTTTTCGGGGCCTTCATCATGCGGTATCGCCTCGAACTCATCGGGTCGTTTCCGTTCGTTGCGCTCATCATGGCGCTCTATTTGGCGCTTGCGTTCAAGAACGACAGTGCGGTCCAGCGCCCGGAAGGGCTGTATCGCGAACCGCTTGTCATGGTTCCCGTCATCGTCTGCACCTTGCTGATGGGCGCGCTGCTCTTCGTCGACGTCCCGCTGCTGCACGATTTGTTCAGCCCCACTGCGCCGACTGCGGGACCGTAAGCTGCAGCAAGCTGCAGCCGCATCGGCGCGCTCCCCCGTACCTGTTAACTGGATCACGGAATTTTAGCCGCGAGGGTGCAAGAAATGTCCGCGCCCGTCGTGCGCGGTGTTTGACCTGATTTCGAGGATCCCGGCTCGGTGAAACGAACGCTGCAAAATCTCGTTAGATGGGCGCACCTCACCGCGCTCAACAAAGGGCTTCCCGACCGCGCCGCCATCCTGTTTCATGATCTCGATGAGGACACCTGGCCAGCCTTTCGCGAGGTCGTCTCGTTCTTCCGGGATCGCGGTTACCGTTTTTGCGACCCGGAGTCCTTTCTTTACGGAAGCGCAGAACGTCGCGTCTTCATCAGTTTCGACGACAACTACCGGTCATGGCACCGCGCGCTGGCGTTGTTCGACGACCTCACCGTGCGGGTCACGTTCTACGTGAACCTGCAGCCGTGCCGTGACGTGGCGACGCCGGATGACATCCGCACCTACTACGATCGTTTGCACTTCCACGGCGACCGGGTGCCGCTGAGTACCCAGGAGCTTCGATCGATCGCGGCCGCGGGTCATACGCTCGGGAGTCACACCTATTCCCACCACGTGCTGACGGACCTGCCGCAATCCCAGGCGCGGCAGGACATCGCAAAGGGCAAGCGCGCGTTGGAGGAAGTGCTCGAACGGAAGACCGAGCACTTTTCGTATCCCTATGGCATGCGCCGCCACTTCAGCGAATCGCTGATGCAGTACTGCAGGGAAATTGGATGCGCGACCGTGGCGACGGCAATCGCCGGGCTGCTCCATCACTTGAATGGCGCGCGCACGATCCATCGGACCGTCTGGCACCTCGACCGGCCGCTGGACTACAACATCGCGAATCTCTCGGTTGACGGCCGCTTGTGGGAGCGTCTCACCGGCCGCAACGCCGTGATCTAACGGAACAACAGCCGCGCGTATCATGTGGGAAACGGACTGGGCATCACGCCACAATGCGCATGAAGGGAACCCAACCGTTCGGCATGCGTCCCGCATCGATCCCGAACTGATACGGGAGGTGTACCTGCTCCATTGGCAGGAACACTGCTTGGAGTGTGCAGTCCCCGACTGTTACCAGATGTGTCCCCTGTATGTCGCCAGAGCGGATCAGAAATGCGCGAGGCTGCGATACGGCATTCTGCCCAATACAACCTACGCCGGACCGTTTGGTTACGGGGCGGACGTCTGGTTTCGTCGTTGGGGTAAACTCGAATCGCGCCTGTGGTTTGGGCCGGTGACGCCCATCGTGGCTCGGCGGGTGGCGGCGGCCGAGCGGGTGATCGCACACGGGATCGTCAATCCAATAGCCCGGTTATTTTCGCGCGTGAGTCCGGAGCGCCGGCTGAATCGTGGCTACAATCTCGCGCGGGATTTCGTGTTGCGGAGGCTCAGCCGGCGTCCACGCCGCGCGTCCGAGTTTGACACGTTTCTGATCGAAGCGTGGAATCCGGCCGATACGCCGTTCAACCTCATCATCGAGTGTTTCCAGTACGCGCGCCACGGGACTCGGGGAGACGTGATGTTCAGACGCTCGGTGCGGCTCGAACCCGGCCAGAACCTGCATCGCATTCCCGTGAGTAGCATGCACATCGATTTCAGCACGACGGATGGAAAGATCCTCGTGTATCCGGAAAACGACGCCGAAGTACGCGTGATCTTTACGTGGCTCGATTTTGTCCGGATGAAGTCACCACTGCGCAAGGTGGCAGCACCGGCCGCCACCGTGAAATGCGTGGTGTGGGATCTCGACAATACCCTGTGGGACGGGATCCTGATCGAGGACGGCCCCGATGGCATCACGCCGAGGACGGACGCGCTGGAAATGGTCCGCCGGCTCGACGAGCGCGGCATACTCCAGAGCATCGCCAGCAAGAACGACCACGACCTGGCCTGGGGAGCGCTCACAAAACTCGGTGTGCAGGATTACTTCCTGTATCCAGCGATCAATTGGGGACCCAAGAGTGCGAACATCCCACAGATTGCCCAAGCGCTCAACATCGACCCGAATACATTTGCATTCATCGACGACTCCCCGTTTGAACGAGGCGAGGTCGAAAGCCGGCTTCCGCAAGTGCGCTGTTACGATGCCGCGGATGTGCCGCTCGTGCTCGACCGGCCCGAGTTCGCCGTCCCGGTCACCGAGGACAGTACGCGGAGACGCGCCACGTACCAGGCTGAGGCAAAACGAAAGAAGATTGCCGAAACGTTTGGCGCGGAGTACGGAGAGTTCCTGAAGAGCTGCGAGATGAAGGCCACGGTGTTTCGACCGGAAACGCCAGAACATATCGCGCGCTGTCTCGAGTTGCTGCAGCGGTCGAACCAATTGAATCTCACCACTCATCGGTATGAGCGCGAGGAATTCCTCACGTGTCTCGACAATCCCGAGCTGTTGTGTCTCGCCACCCGTTGTGGCGATCGCTTCGGCGAATACGGAACCGTGGGGTTCGCGTCACTACGGCTGTTACCCGAGGTTCCGCAGCTCGTGGACTTCGTTCTCTCCTGCCGTGTCGCGCAAAAGAGAGTGGAACACGCGTGGTTTTACTGGCTCCAGGACCTGTTGCGTGCCCGCGGGTATGACCGTGTGCAGGCGACGTTCGTTCCCACAGACCGGAACGGGGTCCTGTGGACCGTCCTCGAGGACGTCGGCTTTACCGAAGTCACCCGCCGAAGCGACGGCCGTCTACTGGAGCTTGCGCTCGACACCCCACCACCATCATCGGACATCGTCACGATCATCCCGCCAACGCGCTCGACCAAGGCCGCCGGATAACCACGTCGCGCCCACGGGCGTCGTGACTCGAATCACAGTTTTGCGCGGTCGTCGTTCTGATATTGTGACGAATCGCACCGGATTCCAGCAGCTCAGCTCGGCGCTGTTCGCCAAGGTCATTGATGAACCGTCTCAACGATAGGTGTACGCGGCCCGCGTGTCGCTCACTGCCTTGCTCCCGTCACGATTCCGGCCAGAGTGCCCGGGGCGTTGCTGCGGTGATGGCGGTGTGGCTCTCGTTCCCGGTCCTCACGGGGTGTGACCTCGTGATGCCGGACCGGCCCCAAGGCACGACTAACAGCGAGGTGGCGGTCACGGTTTCCCCCAAGCAAATCGTGTTACAGCCGGGAGACGAACACACGTTTACCGCTGCGGTCACCTACGAGCAGGCGCCGGTGACCGCGCGGGTCTACTGGACAACCACCGGAGGCGTGATCGATGCCCAGGGCCGGTTTGTCGCGGGAAGCGAAGCGGGCGTGTTTCGTGTCGTGGCCGCAACCGCCGCACTCAATGCGGATACGGCTGCGGTCACGATCCGGCAAGCGAGAGACGTGGAAGCCCCCTCCACGTGGATCTTTCCCGGTGACGACATTCAGACGGCGGTCGACGTACATCCCGCCGGCACGGAGTTCTTGATCAAAGCCGGCGTCCACCGGGGGCAGCGCGTCGTTCCCAAGCCCGGGAACGAGTTTGTCGGGGAACCGGGTGCGGTGCTGTCCGGCGCCGTCGTGCTCACCCAATTCGTGCGGGAGGGCGACGTGTGGGTCGCGACGGGGCAAGCGCAGCAGAATCCGCGGTACGGCCCCAACGTCTTCGGCAGCGAAGTGTGCCAAGACGATCGCAAGAGCTGTGTGTATCCCGAAGATCTGTTTTTCGACAACGTCCCGCTGATCCAGGTGACGAAGCGGTCACTCGTCGGCCCCGGTACGTGGTACTTCGACTACGATGCCGACAAGATCTACATCGGAGACGATCCAGCCGGGCGGATGGTGGAAACCAGCGCCACGGAATTCGCCTTCCGGGGGCATCGTGTCCACGGATTCACCGTTCGCGGACTCGTGATCGAGAAGTACGCCAATGCGGCGCAGATGTCCGCCATCGAGGCGTTCGACTCCGACGACGTCGTGTTTGAAAACAACGAGATCCGCCTGAACCATGGAAAGGGCATTTCCATCATGGGCGGCGCGAACGGGCGTATCGCGGGAAACTACGTGCACCATCAGGGGCAACTCGGCGTCGGCGCCTATCGGACGACGAACGAGACCATCGAAGGCAATGAAATCGCCCATAACGGGCATGCTGGATATTCGATGTTTTGGGAAGCCGGCGGCTCCAAGTTCGTGCGGACCGAAGGCCTGACCGTCCGGAACAACTACGTGCACCACAACCTCGGCAACGGGTTGTGGACGGACATCGACAATGTCACCACCCTGTATGAAGACAATCTCTCCGTGGCAAACGTGCGGATCGGTATTTATCACGAGATCAGCTACAGCGCCGTTATCCGTAACAACACGACGCTCAACAACGGGGAGGGCGGCATCACGGTCGCCCATTCGCGGGACGTCGAGGTCTATGGCAACACCGTGACGGACAATGCAAACGGGATTCTCGGCGTGCAGCGGGATCGCGGGAGCGGCAGCCTCGGCCCGTATCAGGTCAGCAACCTGTTCGTGCACGACAACACGATCACGATGAGCAGGGGATATACCGGTCTCATGCAGTTCGTGGGTGACAATTCCTATTTCTTGTCGCGGAACAACCGTTTTGAGCGAAACACCTATCTGTTGGGTGCGGGCACGACGTTTTTCCACTGGCAAAATCGTGAGCGGACCCCGGAAGAATGGCGCGGGTACGGGCTGGATGTGAACGGTACGTTCAGGAGCAGATGAGGAAGAGGCGGGAGCAGCGAGGAGTTAGGAAGCTGGAGGAGGCGGCCCGCACTCCGAACCCCTCATCGCTTGCTCCTGGCTAGGCACAGGTTTGCCGCAGTACCTGATCCCCCCGACATTCCACTCGGCGTCGGTCCACCGCAATCCCGCGGCGCTGCCCGGGGAGCGAGACCAGCGTCCCGCCGTCCGCCGCGCCGGCAATTTGCTCGCGAGTCCACCAGCAGGATATCGCCGCGGTAACCTGCACGATCTGAATGGACGCCCGACCGCTCTCGAGGGCGTCCGAGATCTCGGCTTCAGAGAGGAAGCACGCCTCCTCGGATGTCCGTGGGTGTATTGCGGGAAGGTGGTTGTGCCATACGGCGATCGTCGCCAGGGGGCAGCCGTGCGAGCCCA
>JBFHWR010000218.1:0-6935 GCA_041599395.1 Gemmatimonadales bacterium
CCGCACGCTCATGGAAGCGCCTCCGGCCGGTTGGGTGTAAAGAGCAGCACGACCGCGTCATTACTTTTGCCACGCCAGTTATAAGCCAATTGTCCGTGTTCGTCCACTGGCGAGGAGCTAGGAGTCAGGAGATAGGAGTTAGGGTCGGCCAAAACGACTCTCGTCGCGCCAACTCTTCCCATGTCACGACCTCGAGTCCCCTCACTCCTCACTCCTCTAACTCCTAACTCCTTACACCTTGCGGTTATATTCTTCCTCGCATGCGCCAAGATCACATTCGCAACTTCTGCATTGTTGCCCATATCGACCATGGGAAGTCGACGCTAGCCGACCGGCTCATCGAGCTGACCGGCATGCTGGACAAGCGTCAAATGCGGTCACAGGTGCTCGACACCATGGATCTGGAGCGCGAGCGGGGTATCACCATCAAGTTGAACGCGGTCCGGCTTGGCTACGACTCCCCGCGCGGGGAATCATTCGAACTCAATCTCATCGACACGCCGGGCCACGTCGATTTTACCTATGAAGTCTCGCGGTCGCTCCAGGCGTGCGAGGGGGCGGTGCTGGTGGTCGATGCGAGCCAGGGGATCGAGGCGCAAACCGTATCCAACGTGCTCCTGGCAATAGAAGCCGGCCTCGAAGTCATTCCCGTCCTCAACAAGATCGATCTGCCGGCGGCTGAGCCCGAGCGACGGGCCCGCGAGGTGGCCGAGTTGCTTGGCGCCCGGCCAGACGATGTTCTCCGTGTATCGGCCAAGGACGGGACGGGTGTCCCGGCGCTGCTCGAAGCCGTGGTGGATACCATCCCGTCCCCGGCGGGTGATCCCGACGCCCCGACCCGCGCGTTGATCTTCGATTCCTACTACGACCGCTACCGCGGTGCGATCCCGAGCATCCGCGTTGTGGATGGGCGTGTGGCTCCGGGCATGGTGATCGCGTTTGGATCGCATCAGCACGACCGCTACGAGGTCGCGGAAGTCGGGTACCTGCATCTGCAACGGCAGCCGTGCAGTGCGCTGGAGGCGGGCGAGGTGGGTTACATGGTGGCAAACGTGCGTGGCGTGCGCGAGACGCGGGTGGGTGACACCGTCATCGATGCCACCCGGCCGCCTGCGACGTTGCTGCCGGGGTACCGGGACATCCATCCCATGGTGTTTGCCGGTCTGTATCCGACCGATTCGAATCAATACGAGGAGCTTCGCGACGCACTGGCCAAGCTCCAGCTCAATGACGCGTCACTGCAGTACGAGCCGGAGACGTCCGTGGCGCTCGGCTTCGGATTCCGCTGCGGCTTCCTCGGACTGCTCCACATGGATATCGTTCGCGAACGGCTCGAGCGGGAGTTCGATCTCGACTTGATCTCCACCGTGCCAAACGTGGAATACCACGTCTACCTCACGGACGGAACGATGCAGCTCATCGAGAACCCCACCAAGTTGCCGACTGGATCCGTGGTCGATCGGGTCGAAGAACCGTATGTCAAAGCCCGGATTACCACGCCGTCCGAGTATATCGGAGCGATCATGCAGCTCGGCCAGGAGCGCCGCGGCGAGTACCACCATATGGAGTACCTCGACACGGCGCGGGTCCAGCTCGAGTGGGCATTTCCGCTGGGTGAGATCATCCTGGATTTTTACGACCGGCTGAAGACCGTGTCGCGCGGGTATGCCGCCATGGACTACGAGGTGGACGGGTATCGTCCCAACGCCTTGGTCAAGCTCGACATGCTGATCAACGGAGAACCGGTGGATGCGTTCAGCGTGATCATCCACCGTGATAAGGCGTACGCGTGGGGGCGCAAGATCGCCGAGAAGCTCAAAGACCTCATCCCGCGACAGCTGTTCGAGGTCGTGATCCAGGCCGCGATTGGATCGAAGATCATTTCCCGCGAATCGGTGCGGCCGCTGCGAAAGAACGTGACGGCAAAATGCTACGGCGGAGACGTCACGAGAAAGCGGAAGCTGCTCGAGAAGCAGAAAGAAGGCAAAAAGAGAATGAAGCAGGTCGGAACCGTTGAGATTCCACAGGAGGCGTTTCTTGCCGTTCTCAAAATGGATTGACCGACGATGCGTTTGATCGCCGGCGTCGACGTTGGCGGCACGAACGTCGTCGTGGCCACGGTGCCCGAAGAGGGCAACGACCTGTTCGGTTTGATCACGGAACCAACGGACCTGGCGGGTCCCGAGGCCACGGTCCGGCAGATCACTCGGCTGTTGCGCACGTCGTTCGAGCAGACGCGAGCCGAGCTGGGCGCCGACCAGACCACGGTGATCGGCATCGGGCTGGGGTCGCCCGGCCCGCTCGATACGAAAACGGGTGTCGTGCTGCTCACTCCCAACTTGGGATGGCGGGATGTTCCGCTGCGCGACCTCGTCAGCGACGCAACCGGGTTGCCGGCGACGCTGGACAATGACGCGAACTGCGCAGTCTTGGGTGAATGGTGGCGTGGCGCGGCACAGGGCGGGCGCGTCGTCGTCGGCATCACCATCGGCACCGGTATCGGCGGCGGCATCGTGCTGGACGGCAAGATCTTCCACGGCGCGAGCGACATCGCAGGTGAAATCGGCCACGCGAGCATCGACCCCACCGGCGTGCGCTGCAAGTGTGGCAACTACGGATGCATCGAGGCGTACGCCGCCGGGCCGGCCATTGCGCGCCGCGCGATCGAGAGCATCGACGCGGGAGCTGAAAGCCGATTGGCGGAATACGTGAACGGCGACCTCTCGAAGGTGACGGCCCAAACCGTCTCCGAGGCGGCGCGGGACGGTGATCGCCTGTGTAACGAAGTGATGCGGGATACCGCCCGCTTTCTTGGCGCCGCGGTCTCAAACCTGGTGAACATCTTCAACCCGGATGTGTTCGTGATTCTCGGTGGTGTGACCAAGGCGGGAGACATTCTGTTCGAGCCGCTCCGCCAGGAAGTGAAGCGACGTGCGTTCGCGCCGGCGGTCGCGGCATGCCGGATTGTCCCGGGCGCGTTACCGGGAACGGCCGGGGTCTGGGGAGCGGCGGCCTCGTTTACCACGCAGATGTGCTCGGGACGGTGAAGCGGCTCGGGGTCATTGGCACGATGGTGTGGGATGCTATTTACGGCCGCGGTACCACCTCGGAGCCGGTGGAGGAGTGGGGCGGCATCGCGTACGCCCTCGGCGCGTTGGAGGCAGCACTCCCGGACGACTGGGCCATGGTCCCGCTGATCAAGGTGGGTGCCGATCTCTCCGCCGAGGCCAACGAGTTTCTCAGAACCCTGACCCGCCGCGCCGGGGCGGCGCGCTTCATCGAGGTTCCCGAGCCCAATAACCGGGTGACGATTCGGTACCATTCGGAAACCCGCCGCGCGGAACAACTGCGCGGCGGTGTTCCCGGATGGACGTGGACCGAGCTGGGACCGCTGGTTCATGACCTCGATGCGTTGTACGTCAACTTCATCTCGGGATTCGAGATGGATCTCGAAACGGCGCATCGGCTGCGGCGCGGATTCGCCGGCCCGATCTACGCAGATCTCCATAGCCTGTTTCTCGGGGTCGGGGCGGACGGACTCCGTATCCCCAGAACGCTGCCGGACGTACCGAGTTGGTTTCAGTGTTACGACACCGTGCAACTCAATGAGGATGAGATTCAGTTGATTGGCGGCGACCCACTCGAGGTGGCGGTCCGGGCGTTTGAAGGCGGTGTGAAGCTCCTGATCGTCACCCTCGGGGCGCGGGGCGCCGTGTACTTCGCGACGCCATCGTTTTCATTTCGCACCCGCCGTGGTACTCCGGCCAACGCCACGGGGCCAATCCGAACGGCACTGATTCCGCCGGCCGACGTCACCGACGCCCTCGATCCGACCGGGTGTGGAGACGTGTTTGGGGCTGCCATGGTATCGCATCTCCTGAGAGACGCCGACGTGGAAGCGGCGATCCACCATGCCAACGAGTGCGCCGCGAGAAATCTATCGTACCGGGGCGCCACACACCTGCATCATCACTTGCGGGGAGAGATCGTGCCGCAGTGACGAGAGTCGTGGAGGTGCCGACCAGCTTTGACGACCGCACGTTCGATCAGTTTGCCAAGTCAAACGCAGAACCGGGCGGAGGACGGCCCTTGTATGACGCTCATGGGGTTCATTGGGCCTCCCCGTACGGACTCGTTGGCTTACTCGCCGCCGGCCAAGCGATCATGGAACAAACGGGAAAGCAGGCACTGCTGACCGTCCCGGAAGACCGCGACGTCCTGCATTACTGGGCCCGCGCGGGCTTTTTCGAGTTTGCGCCTGAGTGGTTTGAAATTCACGGGAAGGTCCCCCGCATCGGACCCAGTCACTCGTCCGAGGTGTTGCTGGAAATCACCCCGGTGCGCGGCTCGGCAGATGTGCATGGTGTGGTCCGGACCATCCAGCGGCGAGCAGCAGCGATCTTATCGGGGGAGCTTGGCCTCGATGCCAGTGCCACGATGGGATTCGGTATGGCGCTTTCCGAAGCGTGTCAGAATATTGTAGAGCACGCCGGTACCTCGGGCTGGGTCGCCGTGCAGAGTTATACCTGGCGGCGCCGACTCGGGCGCCGGGTCGTGGTGATCGCCGTGGCCGACGCCGGCATTGGGTTTCGACGATCGCTGGAGTCGACGCAATCCGGCCGGTTTGGCGACCGGTGGAGTGATGCCACGGCGCTGGAAGCGGCCCTCTTTCAAGGCGTAAGCCGCATTCCGGACCCTGGCCGGGGCCAGGGTCTTGGTGGGATTTGTCGGTATCTCAATCGCTGGGATGGTAAGATTAGCGTTCGAAGCGGGACGGCACGATTGGCGATCGTTCCGTCGTGGGACGATGATGAGCCGCTGGTCGACGGCCTCCCCCCATTCCCCGGGAGCCAAATCCTGATGATAGTTCCAGCCCACATGGCGAAGTGACGGGACGTGCATAACATCGATTTGAAGACGGTTCTCAAGCGGAAGGTATCAGAAGGGTACGACGATCTCGTCACCCGCCACACCGGCCGGGCGGTGCGGAGCGGCGTCGAGGAGCTCTTGGCCGAACTGGATCGGGATCAGGTGACCGTGATGGACTTCAGCGCGGTCGGGTGCTTGGACATCTCATGCGCCGACGAGATCGTCGGCAAACTCCTGTTAGATCACGGGCGGGCCCGACTGATGCTCCTGCGTGGCCTGACGCCGGCCCACTGCGACGCCATTGTCACCGTGCTCGAACGCCACAGCATCGCCGTGGTCGCGCAAGATGGTGACGGAGGGTTCGAGCTACTCGGCCCCATCGAACCGACGGTACGAGACGTGTTCACGGCCATCTGGCAGCATCGGTGGACCGCACTGCCGGATATCGCCGCCCGCACCGCGGTTCCCGCCCACCTGGTGCAACGCGCCCTGGCGGAACTCATCGATCGCCAGCTCGTCAGGCAAGAAGCCGGTCACTATCTCGCACCGGTGGCCCGGTAACGCGAGCATGGTGTTCGGGCTCTCCACTCGCGCGGTCCATGGCACACGTGTGATCGACGGCGTGGGTGAGCCGGTCGTCGCACCGGTGTTCCAAAGCAGCACCTTCGTCAACCCGATCGGCGACCACGGGGAAGTTCGCTACACACGGTACGGCAACAACCCCAATCAGGTGGAGCTTGGCAATCGCGTGGCCGCGCTCGAGGGAGGAGAGAGCGCGATCGCCGTTTCGAGCGGCATGGGTGCAACGGCCCTCGCGCTGCGCGCGGTCCTGAATCCCGGAGACCACCTGCTGTCGTCCGCGTGGATCTACGGAACGACCAGAAACCTGTTCGAATCGGAGTTTGGCCGCCTCGGTATCGAGGTCTCGTACGTCAATCCCGGAAACCCGCGGAATTGGCGCGCCGGCGTCAAACCGAACACGCGAGCGGTCTTCGTCGAGACGGTCACCAACCCCCTCATGCGAGTCATCGACCTGGGGATCTTGTCCCGCCTCTGCCGCGAGCTGGGATCGGCGCTCATCGTCGACTCGACGTTTTGCTCGCCGTACAACTGCCGGCCGCTCGAGCACGGCGCCGACGTCGTGATCCACAGCGCCACCAAGTATCTCAACGGACATTCGGACGTGATCGCCGGATGCGTGGTCGGCACCGAGCCCCTGATTGGGGAAGTCCGGCGCCTGATGAAGCTGTGGGGACAGGCGATCGACCCGCATGCCGCCTGGCTGGTCGAGCGCGGTCTGAAATCACTCGCGATACGGATGGAGCGTCACAACGCAAACGGGATGGCCTTTGCAACTTGGGCAGCGACGCATCCTCAGGTTGCGAGTGTGCACTATCCTGGGCTACCGGACCATCCCGATCACGAGGTCGCGAGCCGACTATTGGACGGATACGGCGGCATGGTCGGAATCACCCTGGTAGGGGGCGGACCGGCCGTCGCCGAGATGTTCAAGCGGTTGACCGTCGCCACGCATGCGCCAAGCTTGGGGGGAGTCGAAACACTCGTCTCGGAGCCGCGGTACACCTCGCATGCCGCATTCTCCCGGGAAGAACGCGAGGCACAGGGGATTCCCGACGGCTTCGTGAGGATCAGTTTAGGAATTGAGGACGTAGATGATATCATCGCTGACTTCGAACAAGCCTTCGCCGCGGTAGAGGCGTGATTCATTTCTCGAAAGTCTTCAAGTCGTACCGTCAAACGACGCTGGCGCTGAAGGACATCACCTTCAACGTGGGCAAGGGCGAGTTCGCGTTCCTCACCGGGCATTCGGGCGCGGGGAAATCCACGATCTTGAAGCTCGTGTATGCCGACGAGATGCCGACATCCGGATTCGTGCGCGTCGCGGGGTTTCGCACGTCAAAGCTCAAGCGACGCGAGATCCCGGGGCTCCGGCGTCGCCTGGGGATCGTGTTTCAAGATTTTCGGTTGCTCGAGGACCGCACGGCCGAAGCGAACGTGGCGTTTGCGCTCGAAGTCACCGGGGCACGTCGCGCGGCCATTCTCCC
>JBFHWR010000219.1:0-6900 GCA_041599395.1 Gemmatimonadales bacterium
CTCCTATCTCCTATTCCCCTCGAACCGACTTATGCCACTCGTCGAGTTGGCGCGCCGCCAAATCACGACCGCCGATTCCAAACGCGATGGCCAACGCTACGGCAATGGCGCCTAACGTGAGGCCAAATGCGAGGGTGATGATCTCATCAGCCACCCCGAGCTGTCGCAGCGCCATGGCGCCAGCGAGTATCAAGATGGCTACGCGTGCGCCGATGGCCAGGACGCGCGCCTGTTTCATGTTCCCGGCGTTGATCGTCTCCGCCGCGAGGTTGGCGAGGTAGAGGCCCAATCCGAAGATCACGATCGCGACCACAATATGGCTACCGAACACGATGAATTCGGAGACGAGGTCGGCAAGCGTCTGAAAGCCAAGCAGCCCGGACGCCTCGACCAGCGCGAACAACATGATCGCGACCAGTACCAGGTATCCGACAATGTCGGAGGGCGTCCTTCCCTCTTCGAGCGCGGTGGTTTGGAATCCCAGCCGGCCCAGGAGATTGTTGAACCCAACGCCCTGGAGGATGTTGGCCAGCACGCCCGACAAGACCTTCCCGATGGCGTAGGCGAGCGCCAGCACGATCACGGCCGCGAACATCGCCGGGAGAGCGCCGAGCATCGTGTCCAACATGTTGCTCGCCGGTCGGGTCACGGCTTCGATCCCGAGCGCGTTCAGCGCCGAAATGATGACCGGGATCAGGATGAGCACGTAGACGATCATCCCCAAAAGATGGGAAAGCGTCTGTTTGCCCAACGCCCGGTCGAATCCGAGGTTATCACTGAGCCGGTCAGTCCCGACGGCGGCCAGCAGTCCGGATATCACGCGTTGGATGATTCGGGCAACGAACCAGCCGATCACCAGAATGGCACCGGCAGTGATGACGTTCGGTAGGTACTCGAGGATCTTGTTGACCATCGCCTGCACGGGCTCCAGCAGGCCCTGGAGCGCCAGCGCGCCCAGAATCGCCGGCAAAAAGAACAGGAACACCAGCCAATACACCGCCTCGCCCAGGGTCTTGCTCAGGGGAACGGTCTCCTTGCCTTCGATCGCCGCTTCGGCTCCCACCCGTTGGTCGATGTTCGCACTGCTCAAGACGCGACTCGTCAGCATCCGCAACACGGTGGCGACGACCCACGCAATCACGAGGAGCGCGAGCGCCCCGAGGATTCGAGGAGCAAAGTCAAAGACTTGGTTGAGCAGGGCGTTCAGGGGCTCGGTGAGCTGCGACAGGCCGATCGTCTGAAAGAACGCCACCAGCACGAACAGCATGATCGTGTAGAACACGATCTTGCCTGCCACCTCCTCAACCTTCATCTCCTTTCCCTTGTCACCGGCTAACCACGTGGCCAGGCGCTGATCGAGCGTCGTACGGCGGAGGCCAGCCTTGACGACGGCAGCCACGATCCGTGCGACGATCCACCCAACAACGAGGATCGCAAGCGCGCCGGCGAAACTGGGGAGATACTGCCACACCGGTGCTAGAATCTGTTGCAACGTCTCCATTTCCTATCCCTCTCTTGTCTCAAGTACATACATCCAAGCGCGTCCAAGACCCGGCCCGCTGATGTGAACCCGGGGCTGTCTGACTGGTTGCCGGGCTCATTGCTGGAGGCGAATCCACGCGCAGTCGGCGGCTCGGCGCGCAAGCTCGCCGAGGCAACCTCTGTGCCATCAGCCAACTGGTTCTGTTACAAAGACTTAAGGAGTGATGCCAACTGCGGAAACACGCGCGGTGTTTCGTATTGATAATGCCCTTCTGCACCGGAATGACAAGGGCTAGCGTCGTTGCGTGGACGGCGTGTCCGAAGTGCATGCCTCAGGGTGCCGCAGGACGTTGGCATCGATGTTGCGAATCGTGCCGCCCGCTGGAGCGAGTGTCGGTGCGCTTGACCCTGACGAGCACTAGACATTCCTAGCGTCACCGAGGCTCTGTGCGTCGACGCTCGCTCCGTGCGCAACGCGAAAGACCTGTAGCTGGTCCGGTCCCCGAACGCGCCGCTCGTCCCCTCCCCCTGGCGATCTACTGCGCTGCGGCCCGCCTCCAGTCTCGGTTCAGGCGCGCGATGAAATCGATGGAGATCTCCTTGGGGCAGGCGCTCTGGCACAGGCTGTGGTTGGTACAATTCCCGAACCCTTCAACATCCATCACGTCGACCATCTTGAGCACGCGGTCGTCCCGTTCCGGCTGACCCTGAGGAAGCAGCCCCAGGTGTGCGACTTTGGCGGCCGTGAACAACATGGCCGACGCATTGGGGCAGGCGGCAACGCATGCGCCGCACCCAATACACGTGGCGGCATCGAATGCCGTATCCGCGTCTTCCTTCGGGATCGGAATCGCGTTCGCGTCGGGCGCGCTTCCGGTACGGACGGAGATGTATCCCCCGGCTGCAATGATACGATCGAAGGCACTGCGATCCACGACGAGATCCTTGAGGACTGGGAATGCCTTGGCACGCCACGGCTCGATCCAGATTTCGTCGCCGTCCTCGAAGCTCCGCATGTGCAACTGGCACGCCGTAATCGCCTTCTTGGGGCCGTGCGGCACGCCGTTAATGACCATCCCGCACGAACCGCAAATGCCCTCGCGGCAATCGTGTTCGAACGCGATCGGCTCACGCCCTCCCATGATGAGCTGTTCGTTGACGACATCGAGCATCTCGAGAAAGGACATATTGGGGCTCATGTCCGTGACTTCGTGTTTCTCGAACCGCCCCTTCTCGTTGGGGCTCGCCTGCCGCCAAATCTGCAACACGAGGTTCATCTACTTGTAACTCCGCTGGGACAGCGGAACGTGCTCGAACGTCAAAGCCTCCTTGTGTAGCCTTGGCGCCTGTCCCACTCCAGTGAACTCCCACGCCGAGACGTAGGCGTATCGCTCATCGTCGCGCTTGGCTTCACCTTCGCCAGTCTGGTGTTCCTCCCGGAAATGCGCCCCGCACGACTCGTCGCGGTCGAGCGCGTCCTGGCACATGAGTTCGCCAAACTCCAGGAAATCCGCAACGCGACCGGCTTTCTCGAGCGATTGGTTGAGGTCCTCACCTCGTCCGGTGACGCGTACGTCTCGCCAAAACGTTTCTCGCAACTCGGGGATCTGGTTCAGAGCGCGTTCCAGCCCCGCCGTATTGCGTGACATCCCGCAGTACTCCCAAAGGATCTGGCCGAGCTCACGATGGAACGAGTCCACGGACCGTGTCCCCTCAACCGCTAATAGTTTTTTCACGCGGTCAGTGACCTCCCGCTCCACCTCGCGAAACGCAGCGTGGTTCTCCGAGACGGGAGCCAAGGTGGTCTGGGCGAGGTAATCGCCGATCGTGTACGGAAGCACAAAGTATCCGTCAGCCAAACCCTGCATGAGCGCGCTTGCCCCCAGCCGGTTGGCGCCGTGATCCGAAAAGTTGGCCTCACCAATCACGTGCAATCCGGGAATCGTGCTCATCAAATTGTAGTCCACCCAGAGCCCGCCCATCGTGTAATGCGGCGCGGGATAAATGCGCATCGGAACCGCGTACGGATCTTCGCCGGTGATTTGCTGGTAGATCTGAAACAGGTTGCCGTACCGCTCGGTAATGACCGACTTTCCCAATCGTTTGATGGCATCGCGAAAGTCCAGATAGACGCCGACGCCGGATTCGCCGACACCACGGCCGGCATCCACCACCTCTTTGGCCCGCCGGGAAGCAATGTCTCGTGGCGACAGGTTGCCGAAACTGGGGTAAATCCGCTCGAGATAGTAGTCCCGTTCGTTTTCGGGAATCTCCTTCGGAGCGCGCTTATCGCCAACCTCGCTCGGGACCCAAATCCGCCCGTCGTTGCGGAGCGACTCGCTCATGAGGGTGAGTTTCGACTGGTACTCGCCGCTGGGAGGGATGCATGTCGGGTGTATCTGTGTGAAGCACGGATTGGCAAACGCGGCGCCGCGCTTATGCGCGCGCCAGGTGGCCGTCACGTTGCAACCCTTCGCGTTGGTCGAGAGGAAGTAGGCATTGCTGTACCCTCCCGTCGCGAGCACCACGGCATGTGCGGCATGGGACGTGATCGCACCGGTAGTCAGATCACGGGTGACGATCCCGCGCGCAGCGCCGTCGACAACCACGACGTCGAGCATTTCGGTGCGCGGGAACATCTTGACGCCCCCTAGACTGATTTGATGTTCCAGTGCTTGGTACGCACCCAGCAGGAGCTGCTGGCCGGTTTGACCGCGGGCGTAGAACGTCCGTGAGACTTGCGCCCCGCCAAACGATCGATTGGATAAGAGGCCACCGTATTCACGGGCAAACGGAACGCCTTGCGCCACGCATTGGTCGATGATGTTGCCGCTGACCTGCGCCAGCCGGTACACGTTTGCCTCGCGCGCTCTGAAGTCGCCGCCTTTGACCGTGTCGTAGAACAGCCGGTACACGCTGTCGCCGTCGTTCTGATAGTTCTTGGACGCGTTGATGCCACCCTGCGCCGCAATACTGTGTGCACGGCGCGGACTGTCCTGAAAGCAAAAACACTTCACGTCGTATCCAAGCTCCGCGAGTGATGCAGCGGCCGACGCTCCAGCCAAACCGCTGCCGACGACGATGATGTCGAATTTCCGCTTGTTCGCTGGATTCACCAGCTTCATCTCGAAGCGATGCTTGTCCCATTGTTCTTCGATCGGTCCAGTTGGAATCTTGGCATCCAGTTGCATGTTCACATTTCCGTTTATTGCACGATCCCGGCGATCACGGAGATCGGGATGGCGATGTTGCCGAGCGTGATGAGCGCAGCGACCGAAACAGCAAACACACGGCGCAGAGAATTGAATCTCGTGTTATTGGCGCCAAGTGTCTGAAACGCGCTCCACAGTCCGTGGGCCAGGTGCAGACCAAGCGCCAACATGGTCGCGACGTACGCCGCCACAACGGCGGTCGATTGAAAACCAATGACGACGTTGTGATACGGCGACTCCCGCACGAAATCCGGGTGGGCGGTTCCAAACGTAAAGTGCATCAGGTGGTAAACAACGAACGCAAATATGATGACCCCGCCCCAACGCATCGTGAGAGAGGCGTAGGTCGCAGGCTCGCGGAACGGACGGCGGTATCGAACGGGGCGTGCAGTGATACTCATTCTCGCCAGCTGTACGGCGGCCGTGACATGAATGACCACGGAGAGGAGGAGGAGGATGCGGAAGGCCCACAACAGCTGACCGTGACCGAGAATCGGCGCGCCGACCTCTCTCAAGAATTCGGCGTACGCGTTGAATTTGTCGGGACCCTGAAAGACCTTGAGGTTACCGAGGAGATGAAGGACCACAAAAAGAAAGAGAAAGGCCCCCGTGACGGCCATGAGGATTTTTTTGCCAATTGAAGACCGATAGAGGGCTGCGAGCCGGCCCATATCTGCTCCCGTTGGGATGGGGTAACGCCGGTCGGATGATACACGCAAATTGGTAGGGTGGGCAAGCGCTCCGGCATGACGCGGCCGTCCTGCGTCTAGCGTCCGCTAGACGCGGCACGTGCCACACGGACAGAGCGAGCGCAGCAGCTCGTACGTGTAAATGCCGGTATCATGGCCGTCGCTCCAGCCAATCTTGATGGCGTAGCTTCCAACCAACGAGACGGTCAACGGCCGAACGTCCTGCGGTACGTTGTCGGGGTTGAGTAGCGGCGCGCCCGACATTTCGTCGCGACACGCTGCGCAGCGGCACTCTAGGCGCAGGGCGCGTACGGGATAGCTGCCCTCGTGGCTCTCGCTCCAGCTGATGATGAGGTGGTCGTCCGTGCGGTGAATCCGTTGTGGGATCGGGAGGTCAGTCACTGGCTTCGAGTTCCGCAGTCCGATACCGCGGCTCAGCGACGCGACCCTCGTGCCGCGTGGGAACGCGCAGCAAGAAAATGATGACGCCTGCTCCGATGGTCGCGACCAGAAGCTTGGCGTACCACGCGGAGATGAAGAAGACGACCGAACTTCCTATCGTCAGCACGATGAGTGTGATGGCGACGGCCTTGTGGCGCCGCCGGATCGCTCGATGGTGTCGCCAGTCGAGAATGATTGGACCAAATAGATGATTGTTCAACAGCCAGTTGTAGAACCGAGCGGACGCGCGAACGTAGCACGCGGCCGCAATGATCAAGGGGAACGTGGTCGGCACGACAGGCAGGAAGATGCCGAGCACGGCGATGCCGACAAAGATGTGACCCGCCAGGAGGAGCATTCCGCGCTTGACACGCGATCCCGCCAGGCGAACGTCGATGCTGTAATCCCGTCCCGTCATATGCCCCTTCTAAGGAAACAGACTCGCGTCGATCCCCGGGATGATGCGAAGCGCGTTGCGGTAATAGAGTTTTCGGAGTACACCATCGGGCAGATCGAGCCCGTACAGCTTCCGAAAGGCATGCCGGTTTCGGTAATAGTCGAAGGACTCGTCCCCGGTCTCGAGCGTCCGAAAGTAACGTGATACTCGTCCGGATTCCAGGCATCCTTGCCAAAAAGAACCCGATCGTGATACGTGATGAACCACTTGTGCACGTCAACGACGGGATAACGCGCCCGGGTCACCGGATGCGCCGGCACGACGAGGGTTGATCTTCGCTCGTAGTCCTCGATGGACATCGTCTGTGCGTCGGCGCTGGTCGTCGCCGAGCACCCAAAGCCGAGCATCATGAGAAACCAGTGGTAAATCGGGTATCGCTGCAACCGAGCTCCTAGGAGATTGGCTGACGCTACGTCGAAGGATAGACATGTTGCTGCGGCTGGGCTAGTGGATGCTTACGAGCAAAGTGGTAGGTGGTGGGTGGTAGGTGTTAGGTTGGAGGAGCGAGGGGCTAGGAGCTCTAGGAGTTAGGGATAGGTATTAGGTGTGAGGTAATAGGGATTTTGGGGGCGTGGGTGTTGGGCGTTGGGCGTTGGACGTTGGTAACCCCAGCCAGGAG
>JBFHWR010000220.1:0-6871 GCA_041599395.1 Gemmatimonadales bacterium
CCCCCAACGACACGACCTCAGTTGTTTTTGCTACCGTTACGACGGAGGAAAGCATGTTCCGCCGGGGAATTGCCTTCGCATCGATTGTGCTCATGTCCGGCTGTGGTGATCAGCTACTCGATCCCATTGACCGACCCCAGTTTTCAAGAAGCGCGACAGTAACGATAGGAGGCTGTGAGTTCAAGAAACAGGAAATCAGGCGCGGAGTCATACTGTACTTGCGGGAGGATTGTCAGACCGGTGACTTCAATGAGGTGCCGGATGGCTCCACCCTGGACGGGCGTAATCATACGATCTCCGCGGCAGTGCCGTTTTCAGGATCCGCCGTGGTGCAGTCTACGTTCGGTGCCACGAGCGCCCACGTGAAACGGGTGAAGATCGATGGGGGTGGACAAGATGGCTTCGCCGGGATCCTGTTTGGAAACGGCACGAATTCACCAGCAACATCAAGCTCCGCGAAAACAAGGTGGGGAAGACGGGCGGGACCTCCTGCACCGACTTGAGCGCGGGAGACGGGACCGCCGGGACAGCAAACATCTGGCGGGGCAACAGGGGCAAGGAGCCGAGTGCCCCCCCGAAGATTTGCCGCCGCGACCTGCCAGTCGTGGGCGCCGATGATGACGACGACGATGAGCAGGACGACAAGACGAGGGATTCCTGACCGTACCGGATCGCCGGACGTCGTGGCGCGCCGGGCTACCGACCGATCCCAACGTACTGGAACCCCATCTCCGTCACCTCGCGCGCATCGAACACGTTTCGGCCGTCGATGATGACCGGGGTCGTCATCAACCCTTTCATGCGCTCCAAGTCCGGGGTCCGAAATTCGTCCCACTCGGTGCATACGATGAGGGCGTCCGCGTCTTTCAGCGCCGCATAGGCATCGTCGGCGAAAGCCACGCCCTGCAGCACGGCGCGCGCCTCATCCATCGCTTCCGGATCGAACACGGCCACCTGGGCAAACTCGTCTTGGAGCTGGCCGATGACCGTGAGCGCCGCTGAGTTGCGGATGTCACTCGTCCGTGGTTTGAAGGACAGGCCCCACACGGCAATCTTTTTCCCATCGAGATTCGGCACCAACTTCTTGAGCTTCGGCACGAGACTCTTCTTCTGACGCTCATTGATGTAGTCCACGGCGCGCAGAAAATTCGAGGTCGTGCCATACTGCTCCATGGTCTGAGCAAGGGCGCGCACATCTTTCGGAAAGCACGACCCCCCATACCCCGCTCCCGCGCTTAGAAATCGCACGCCAATCCGGTCGTCCAAGCCCATACCTTTTGCCACTTCTTTGATGTCCGCGCCAACGGCTTCGCAGAGATGGCTGAGCTCGTTGACGAAGCTGATCCTCGCAGCCAACATCGCATTCGACGCATACTTGATCAGTTCGGCGTTCTGCGGATTCGTGAAGATGAGCGGTCTGGTCGCGCGTGCGACCGGTTTGTACAGGCGCGCCATCGTTGTTCGCGCCCGATCCGACCGCGCCCCAACGACCACGCGGTCCGGATTCTGAAAATCCTTCACCGCCGCACCCTCACGTAGGAATTCGGGATTCGAGACGACGTCGAAGTCTTCGTGCCCATGCTGCGCGATCGCGCGGCGCACTTTCTCGTTTGTGCCGACCGGCACCGTGCTCTTGACCACGATGACCTTGTAACCGTTCAGGCTCTTCCCTATCGCATCGGCGGCGTCGATCACGTAGCGGAGATCGGCTTCACCGTTTGCACCCTCAGGCGTGCCGACGCACATGAACACAACGGCTGACTGCCGCACCGCTTCACCCGTGTCCGAGGTGAAATGCAGCCGTTTCTCCCGCGCGTTCCGCCGCACAATCTCACGTAACCCCGGCTCGTAGAAGGGAATTTCGCCATCCTTCAGCACCGACAGTTTCTTTTCGTCCACGTCAACACACAGGACGTCGTTGCCGAGGTCGGCAAAGCACGCACCTGTCACGAGACCAACGTAACCGGTGCCGATGACGCATAGTTTCACGAATGAGTCCCCTGTTGGAGAAAGTTGCGCACATGAGCGCACGGTCGCCTGGCCTTGGCCAACGGCCCGCAACCGTGCCAGTGCGGCGCCCGTACGGAAGACGGGTGCCAGGACGAGACGACGGCCGTCATGGGCAAACGGGTCGCGTGCGTCTCAGGTTTTTGAACCGGAGGTGTTCCGCGAGACGGTGACGGACAGGACACCGAAGACGGGGAGCTGGACGTGCGGTCGGCCGGCTATCCCGACGCTCGAACCGATGGCCGCTCGCCGCTCGCATCGTCCCGATGCCATTTTTCAGCTCGTTCGGTCGCGCGGCTCGCCTCGAACACGAACTGGTTACATCCCAGCCGATTTGTGGAAACGAGCTTCCGCAGTTGGAACCCCATGTCCCGATGGAAGTCGATCACTTCTTCCGGCTTGGCCACTTCATATGGATACCCGCCAAGCCAGTCCACCCAGTCGTGAACCGCCGACATTCCTCGTTTCTTCTTGTATTCGGAGAAAGCCTTGAACGGGTTTCGATACCGGACCAGCCCGATTGCGACCGTCTGCAAGAAGAAGTAGGGAACGAAAATCGCCAAGACCATTGCGCGGCCGACACGACTGCGGCAGTAGGCTCGCTTCACCGCCGCCCACATCTTCGATTGCTCTTGCTGGTCATTATAGATGGCAATAAAGAGCAGTCCGGTTTCGCTCACCGGGATCACGGCGTTCTTCATGGCCCGCCACATGTCACCGGTGTGGTGCAGCACGCCCCACGAATTGACGATATCGAAGGATCCCAGCGATCGTAGATACCCCTCGTCGAGGGCCGATCCTTCTTCCACCTGCCAGTCCTGGTCGTCAGGAAAAAACCGGTGTTTGAGTTCCGCGGTACACGCCACAGATTGGGGATCGTAGTCGAACGAATGCACCCTCGCCCCAAGCCGCCTCGCGGCGAGACTGGAGAGTCCGCTTCCCGAGCCGATGTCCAGAAACGTCTTGCCCGACAAATCATCACACTCGAGCATCGTGCGTAGAGACTTCTCGGCTTCGAGGATCCGCTCTTCATCCAGAGTCGACAGAAACGACTGCCAGTTCTTGCCAAACTCAAACCGACGGCCTGTCGATACTTCCCGGACACTGTCACTCACATTTCAATCCGTTCGCAAAAAAAATGCCATCCGGCATCGCGACACAAAGGTGACAGGCTCTTCGTGGACCCGCAAGATCCGACAAACAGTGCTTCCCGCCACAGTGGGACTCGGAACGTGCCCGCTGGGTGTTTTCACCGATGATAGTGCGCTTCGCGCTCGAGCCGAGCCCGCTTGAGCAGCAGCCGCACGTCCTGATCGCTCACCTGGGAAAAATCTTCGTACCAGAAGCCCACCGCGCCAAAATCCGCCGGCGCCTCGAGACACACGACGGCATCAGCGTGAGCTTCGAGCCTCCGCTTTGCCTCTGGCGCGCACACCGGCGCGCTCACAACCACCTTCGCCGCTCCGAGGTGCCGGGCCGACTGCACCGCGGCAATGGCCGTCGCACCGGTGGCGATTCCGTCATCCACGATGATCGCCGTTTTGTCCCGCAGGTCCGGTTCGGCAGGGTCGAGTTGAAACCGTTCGCGCGCTGCTTCATTGTGGCGGCGCAGCCGATCGGATTCCTCACTCAGGAATCGACGCGACACACCCAGCAGTTGGATGCTTTCTTCATCGTAGTATGCAGCGGAGGAGGCGACCGCTCCGACGGCCAGCTCCGGCCTCCCAGGCGCGCCGATCTTGCTTGCAACCAAGACGTCCAGCGGGGCTTCCAGGAGATGCGCCACTTCATAGGCGACCGGCACCCCGCCTCGTGGCAACGCAAGCACCACCGGGCCCTCAGCTTGATACTGCAAGAGTCCCCGTGCCAGCCGCCGGCCCGCTTCACACCGGTTATGGAAGTACATTCTCGTCCTCCTCCTCCATCGCCCCCGACTGCTTGAGCGGAACGACGGTACTGGCCTGCGGGCCTTTCTCTCCCGATTCTTCCACATACCGGACCTGCGTGCCGACCGTCAGGCGCAGAAAGCCGCCGTTCAAGACCGCATGCTCGTCGAAGTAGACGGAGTGTCCATCCTGCGTTTCCAAGAACCCATAGCCGGCCAACGGGTACAACTCCTTGACTAACGCCAGCAGGGGCGCGGCATGGGTCTTCACGTTGCCACGCCGGCGCCGCCCGAATTCCCGCAGACTTCGCTCCGCCGCGTCGAACGCGTCCTGGATTGCCGTCAAGAGAATCTCACGCGGTTTCCGCTTGATGACGATCTCGTCGCCGGGCACCGTGATGTCGATGCTCACGAGATAGGATGCCCGTCGCTCGTGATGGCGATGGGGCATTTCGACAACCACCCGACAGCTCATGATCCGTTCGTATATCGTGGACAGCTTGAAGGCGCGGCGCCGAATCTCTGCTTCCGCCGCCGAACCGAGTTGTACGTTCCTCGCTGCGAGTTCCAGTGGCAGCATCGGGGAATGCCTCCTCTTTCGAAACGCGAGAGTTGGTGTGTTGCAGGCTCATTCGTTCAGCCCTTGATGACGCCAAGCGGCCGCAGCCGGGCCACCTTGCGCGCAAGTCCAACCGCATGGACGACGTCCACTACCCGCTCGACATCCTTGTAGGCGTGCGGCGCCTCTTCGGCCAACTCCTTGTTGGAGGAGCACCGTACGATGATACCGCGCGACGTCAGTGACTTGCGAACTTCGTTCCCGGGCATTTGCCGGCGAGCTGCGCCCCGGCTCATTCGCCTCCCTGCCCCATGACAGGTACTGCCAAAGCTCAAGTCGTGAGACGCATCCGCCCCAACCAGCACGTAGGACGCTGTGCCCATGCTGCCCGGAATGAACACGGGCTGGCCCGCGCCCCTGTACGCCCGCGGCGTGTCGGGATGGCTCGGTCCAAAGGCGCGCGTCGCGCCTTTGCGGTGCACGCAGAGGGTCTGTCCGCCGTACTCCTCGAGCTTTGCAATATTGTGTGCGACGTCGTACACGAGGCGAAGTCGGCCGGCCGACCCAAGCGCCTTGCTGAAAACCGTGCGTACTAAATGGAGAATGGCCTGTCGGTTCGACCACGCAAAGTTGGCGGCCGCACACATCGCGCCGAAGTACGCGCGCCCCTCAGAGGATGAAAACGGCGCACATGCGAGCTGACGATCGGGCAAGGTAATTCCGTACTGCGGCATGACGCGATCCATCAGTCCAACGTAATCCGTACACACCTGGTGCCCGAGTCCGCGGGATCCTGTGTGCACCAGCACCGTGAGCTGGCCGGCCCACAGGCCGAGGGCGTCGGCCGCCGCGCTGTCGAACACGTCGTCGACCACCTGCACTTCCACGAAGTGATTGCCCGACCCAATCGTCCCGAGCTGGTCGCGACCGCGTTGATGCGCTCGCTCCGACACCTGGGTCGGGTCGGCGTCCGGCAGCCCACCTTCGGACTCGGTCGCGGGCAGATCCTCCGGCAATGCCAAGTCCCGCTCCACCAGAAAGCGAACGCCTTCCGCCATCACCCGATCCAGGTCCCGATCCGTCAGCCGTAGCTTGCCGCCCCGCCCCGTTCCCGATGGCACCGTGCGGCTCAGGTCATGCACGAGCGGCTCCAGCTTCCGTTGCACGTCGGCGGCCGACACCTCGGACGCGGCCAGCCGGACGCCGCAATTGATATCGTACCCCACCCCCCCAGGCGAGATGACGCCGTCGTCGGTGCGGAACGCGGCGGTCGCGCCAACCGGGAATCCGTATCCCTCGTGCATGTCGGGCATGGCGTACACAGGTCCGCAGACCCCGGGGAGTGTCGCGACGTTGGTGAGCTGCTCCAACGACCGATCGCTCGACATCTGTTCCCACAGCGTCTCATCCGCAAACACGCGAACTGGCACGCGCATGTTCGGGCGCGTCGTCACGGGAATCTCGTACGTATTGGCGTCCGCCCGAACGGCCGTGTCAGCCAGGTGTGTGGTCGTCATACGTCCAGGATCACCTCCGCCTCCAAGCCGTCTGCCACCTCGTCTACCCGTAATCTGTGGAATGTGGCCGCCTTTACCAATGCGGGAGCCTCCTCCACGGCCACTCCGCGGGCCTGGACGCTCAGGCAACGGTCCGACACCGATTCGGCGCGAATCTCGATGGGCACCCACAGCTCGGTCTCGGCCCGGTAGATCAGCTCATTCAGCCAATCGACCAGCAACGCCCCTCGATCCGCGGAATGGACCGTGAGTTTCCGCCACGGCCCCGGTGCCGTGTCGGCACGGCCGCGAAGCATGAGTTCCGCCAGCGCGCGAGCTGCCTCGGCAATCAAATCGGCGAATGTCGGCGCCCGAATGCGCAGTTCGAGTTCGGACGTGTGCTCGAGGAATTCGTGAGATGCTTGCATGCGGGCAGCCACCACAAAGGTCGGTCGAAAGGCGTGAAGTGACGTTAAGGTGCTCTCTAAAGATCTTACAAGGAGCTAGGAGCTAGGAGCTAGGGGGGAGGTGGGCCCCTAGCTCCTAACTCCTAGCCCCTAACTCCTATCTTGTGTTCGAGTTGCGACCTCATCACATTACGAGCCGACGGTCGCCAACGGGCGATCCGAGCCGGGAGAGGTGGCCGAGTGGCTTAAGGCGCCGGTTTGCTAAACCGTTATAGGGGTAATTCCCTATCGAGGGTTCGAATCCCTCCCTCTCCGTACCCGCCGTTCCCTTGCCTGGTTTTCACTCCGCCAGCCGGCCGATCGCGTGATCCAGCTCGGCACGGGTCAGCCGATAGTTGAGCTCGGCCGCCAGCAGATCGGCCTCAGCCTGGGCCTGCTCCGCACCTACCTCGAGTCCCTTAGAAGAGGCAATGAGACCGAGCTGCGCCTGATCCGCAGCGATCCGCGCGGATTCCCG
>JBFHWR010000221.1:0-6745 GCA_041599395.1 Gemmatimonadales bacterium
CCTCCCTCGCGCTTCGCAACTTCCACGGTGGCCTGCACCGCTCCGTAGGCCGGTACGCGGTCCAATTCGATCAGTTGAAACGCTCCGATTCTGAGCAGATCCTTCAAATCCGGCGACGTGTGGCGCCAGCTGCCGGACACCAGCGGCCGCAGCCGCTGGTCCAATGCGGTCCGGCGACGGAGCACCCCGGCGGCTATCTCGTGCGCGAGCCGACGGTCGGGGGCGCTCAGGTTGGCGAGAGCCGATTGACTGGCCGTGGCAAAGAGCTGCCCTGCCCGCACCCGTCTGAGGATCTCGAACGCCGCTCCCCGGGGGGCAGTACCCTCGACCATCCTACTCGAGCAACCCCGTGATCGGGCTCGACGGAACGGCGATTTCCCGAGCGGTCATTCGACCTGCGAGATACGCCAAACGGCCGACTGAAACGGCGTGTTGCATCGCGCGTGCCATCGTCACGGGATGCTGAGCGGCGGCAAGTGCCGTGTTCATCAAGATGCCGTCCACGCCCTGCTCCATCGTGAGGCAGGCATCAGACGCAGTGCCCACCCCGGCATCGACGATTACCGGAACGGACAACCTGCGCTTGATCGTTCGGATGTTGTAAGGGTTGATGAGGCCAAGACCGCTGCCGATCGGTGACGCAAGGGGCATGACGGCGGCACAGCCTACGTCCTCCAGGCGGAGTGCGGTGATCAGGTCGTCGTTCGTATATGCCATGACCTGGAACCCTTCCTTGACCAGAATAGCGGCCGACTGCACCAGGGCCTCGACGTCGGGCAGAAGCGTTTCCTCGTCGCCGATCACCTCAAGCTTCACAAATTCGTTGAATCCAGCCTCGCGCGCGAGACGCGCGTACCGAACGGCGTCATCGGCGGTATAACAACCGGCGGTGTTGGCAAGGAGAAACCACCGTTCGGGATCCAGGTAGTGGAGGATGCCCTCGGCGTTGGCGCGGTCCAGATCGACTCGCCTCACCGCCACGGTGACCACCTCGGCTCCCGACGCGTCGATCGCGCGGACCATCGTGTCGCTGTCCGCGTACTTACCGGTTCCCACCATCAAACGCGATCGAAAACTCCGGCCGCCGACGACGAGATCGGTGTCGGTAATGGGCGAAACAGTTGTCGTCATTGGAATGCTCCCTAGCCGCCACCCACGAAATGCACGAGTTCCACGCGATCGCCTTTGTGAAGCAGCGTGTCGGCAAGTGCCGGACGCCGTACGATTTCGCGATTCACCTCAACGACGACAGTTTGCGGGTCGATGCTGAACTGCCGGAGCAAATCGAGGACGGTTGCCATCTCGTTCACCCTGCGCTCTTCACCGTTTACGAGAACGGTCATTGTTCGTGTCATAGTGTAAAGATAGCAGCATGGCTCGCACGGCCGCAGCCGGGTCACGGACCTCCCAGATGCTCGAGACAGCTGCGACGCCGTAGGCGCCGGCGTCGAGACAATGGTGAATCCGGCGCTTGGTGACCCCGCCAATTGCTATCACCTTGACGCCGTGAACAGCGCTGATGACGTCCACACCGAGCCCGGCCCGTCCTGGGTGAGACGGTGTCTCCCAGATGGGACCGAGGAACACGTAGTCCGCTCCGTCTTCCCCGGCCACAATTGCCTCCTGCGCGCTGTGCACGGAACGTCCAATCCAGACATCTCGGCCCAATAACTCACGCGCTGCGTGCAGCGGGATTCCGTGGGCGGGGAGGTGTAACCCATGTCCGGAGATCGCGCGCAGAACGTCAGCGCGGTCATTTACGAAAAAGGGGGAGCCGGAGCGATCGCACACGCGTTTGAGAGTCAACGCGACTTCGACGAGTCGCCCTCCAGGGGATGCCGGAGCGCGAAGATGCAAGGCTACGGCGGATGCTTGCGCGATGTTGCCGGCCCGGCGCGAGAAACCCGCTCGGGCGATTATCCTGTCATTCGTAACGGCGTGCAGTCGCGGAAGCGGCGGGGTCATTCCAAGTGATCGCCCTGTTTACCACCTTTCCCCCGCAGCCACGCCGAGGCGGCCATGCGCTGCTTGCCGGCGGGAAGAACGTCCAAGAACTGAAGGGCTCCGTCACCCGTTGCCACGACGAGCGCCGGTTCCGTCTCGAGGATCTCGCCAGGCACCTCGTCGTCCACCCACTCATCGGCTTTGCGCGGTCCGAACAATTTGATGACGCGCCCGTTGAGCGTCGTCCATGCCCCCGGGTCGGGATCCAGTGCTCGCACCTGTCTCGCAATCAGCTCTGCCGGCTCCGCCCAGCGAATGCGGGCTTGCTCGCGGTCGAGCTTCGGCGCGTAGGTCGCGAGTTCATCGTCTTGCGCTTCCGGGCGTGCGGCGCCACTGGCGATGAGCGTGAGTGCCTCGACCAATGCGAGAGCGCCCAGTTCCGCCAATCGTTCCGTCAACTCACCACCCGTTTCGTCAGGCGCAACCGTGGTCGAGAGCTGATGGATCATTGGGCCGGAGTCGAGTTCGGGCTCGATCTGCATTACCGTCACGCCGGCAACGTCATCACCGTTGAGGATCGTGTGCACAATCGGCGCCGCGCCGCGGAACTTCGGCAATAGGGATGCGTGGACGTTGATCCAGCCCCGCTTGGGAAGGTCCAATAACGGCGGCTTCAGGATATGACCGTATGCCACCACGACGCCCAAGTCCGGTTGCAGAATCCGTAACCGGTTGATGAAGTCGGGATCGTTCGGCCGCTCCGGCTCGAGCACTGGCACGCCCTCTTCCAGAGCGGTCGTCTTGATTGGTGATGGTACGAGAGTCGATCGCGAGCGTCCTTGTGCGCGGTCCGGTTGGGTGACGACTGCTGCCACATCGAACCCCTCGCCGAGCAATGCACGAAACGATGGAACGGCGAATTCGGGGGTTCCAAGGAAGATGATGCGCACGTCAGTCCTTGACCCGGGCCGGTGAGACCTCCTTCAGATAGCCGGACTCACCCTTTCGCATCTTCCGCCACTTCTTGATCAGCATCCGCCGCTTGAGCGGGCTCACGTGATCGAGAAACAAGATGCCGTCGAGATGATCGACCTCATGTTGGATCACTCGCGCCAGGAGCTCGCTGGCCTCCACCTGCGCCCGTTCGCCGTCGAGCGTCGTCGTCTCGACCGTCACCTGCTCTGCGCGGTCGACGTCCGCGAAAATCTCGGGTATCGAAAGACAACCTTCCTCTGCCCGCAGTTTTCCAGAGCGCTTCACGATCACGGGATTGATCAACACAATAGGCGGGTCCTCACCGTTGTCCACAACCGCGACGCGCTCGGTGCGCCCGATCTGATTCGCAGCCAGCCCAACACCCTGATCGGCATACATCGTGTCGAACAAATCCTGCACCAACTCGCGGATGCCGTCGTCCACCGTTTCGACGTCCGACGCCCGCTCACGCAGCGTCGGCGATCCCAACAGGTGGATCTGGCGAATGCTCATTTCTGCTTCTCCTCCGCCTCACCTGGTGAGATGATCTCGGCAATGCGTTCCCGCTTGATTACGAGCCGCGATTCACCGCTCTTCACCGTGAGCTTGTTGTCCTTGACATGCACCACTTCCCCAACGATGCCGCCGGCCGTGGTGATTTGGTCTCCCCGTTTGACCCGTTCGATGCGCTCACGATGTTGCCGCTCCTGGCGCACCTTGGGCCGAATGATCAGGAAATAGAAGATCCCTAGAATGCCCAGCATCTGGAGCAGGAAGATCCCCATGCCGCTTCCAGGCTGGCCCGATGGCGCGAACAGAAACAAGGTTTCCAACATCACGGTGTGCCTCTCATTCTATACCGATCGATCCACGCGCGGCTCCAGGTGTGAAAGGTGCCGCCGTGAATCTGTTTTCTGGCGTCTTCGGCCAATCGAATCAAGAATCGCACATTGTGCAAGGAGAGTAGCCGGAGCCCGAGCAACTCGTCCGCAACGAATAAGTGCCGTAGGTAGGCGCGAGAATAGCTGCGACATGTTTCGCAGTCGCAGGAATCGTCCAAGGGAGCGCCATCCAGCCGGTGAACGGCGTTGCGGATGTTCACCGGGCCGTCGGGCGTGTAGGCCGATCCGTTCCGACCGTTTCGAGTCGGCGCGACGCAGTCGAACAAGTCGATTCCGCAGCCAATTGCCCGCAACAGATCGACCGGAAACCCGACGCCCATAAGATAACGGGGAAGCGTGGGTGGAAGCGAAGGGACGATGGCCTCAATGATCTCGTACATCAGTTCTTTCGGCTCCCCCACCGCGAGGCCGCCGATTGCGATGCCGGTCCAGGGACCCAACTCGAGGACCTGTTGCACGGCTCGTATCCGCAGGTCCAGGTGAGCGGCCCCCTGCACGATCGGCCAGAGCGTCTGGTGCGGCGTCTCGTGGCACAGGGCGGCGTGTCGCGCCTGGCCGCGCGCCAGCCAGCGCGACGTCCGGAGGAGGGCGTCTTCAGCGGCTTTGCGATCGGCGCCGCCCGGCACCACGTGATCCAACGCCATCGCCACGTCGGCGCCCAGCGTCCATTGGATCTCGACGGCTCGCTCCGGCGTCAGCCACACACGTTCGCCTCCTGCCGGCGAGCGGAACTCGACGCCGTCCTCATTGACGCTGCGGAACGCCTCGAGGGAGAAAACTTGAAACCCGCCCGAATCCGTCAGCAAGGGGCGCGGCCACGCCATGAACCGATGCAGGCCACCCAGCGCGGCAACCACGTCTTCTCCCGGGCGGGCGTGCAAGTGATACGTATTGGCCAAGACCATTTGGGCGCCCACCGCTTCGAGGTCGAACGGCGACAGCGCTCGGACGGTTCCTTGGGTGCCAACCGGCATGAACGTCGGCGTGGACACCTCGCCGCGTGGAGGAGCGAATGTCCCGGCCCGCGCGGCGCCATCCGTATGCTCCAAACAGAACTCGAAGGCGTTCACACCACCACCATCGCGTCCCCGTAGCTGAAGAGGCGATAACCAGCGGCGACCGCCTCACGATACGCGTGCATGGTGAGCTCGTGACCGGCGAACGCCGCAACCAGCATGATGAGCGTGGATCGCGGCAAGTGGAAGTTGGTAAGCAGCGCATCGACCACCTGAAACTCGAACGGAGGATGGATAAAGAGGCTTGTCCAGCCGGACCCGGCGTCGCACCCGCCTGCGGCGCCAATCGTCTCGAGCACACGGGCAACGCTCGTCCCAACGGCCCAAATCCGGCGCCTGTCGTGCCGAGCGCGCTCAATGATCGCCGCGTTGTCAGCTGACACTGCGTAATACTCCGGGTGCATCCGGTGTCGGTCGGGGTCGTCAGTCGCGACGGGTTTGAAAGTGCCCGGGCCGATGTGAAGGATGACCTCCGCAAGTTGGACGTCCCGCTCGCGCAGTTCATCGAGGGTCGACGGCGTGAAGTGCAGACCGGCTGTAGGGGCGGCCACGCTCCCATCCTCCCGGGCAAACACCGTCTGGTAGCGATCCTGGTCCGCAACGTCCGGTGCCCGTTCGATGTAAGGCGGAAGCGGCGTCGTTCCGAACTGCGTCATGAGCTGTCGCGCCGTCGAACCGCTCAGCCGAATGCGACGTAGGCCGCCGCCGAGGACCGCGACGATCTCAGCGCTCGCGTCGCTCCCAAACATCACGCGTCTTCCCGCTTTGAGCTTGCCGCCCGGATGCACCATGGCGAGCCATGATCCGTCGCCTTCCTCGTGCACGAGCAGAATCTCCGCCTCTGCGCCGTTACTGCGGCGTCCCGTGAGCCGCGCCGGCACGACACGACTCGCGTTCAGCACCACCACGTCCCCCGGCTCCGGCAGCAACGCGAATTCACGAAACCGATGGTGGTCTACGGCTCCCGTCTCTCGGTTGAGGACGAGGAGACGCGCCGCACTCCGGTCGGGCAGCGGCCGTTGTGCGATCGCGTCGCAGGGGTACGTGTAGTCGAAGTCGGACGTCCGGAACCGCCTAGCCACGCCCCTCATGATGAAAGAGAGTTGCCTGATCGGCAGTCCGACTGTCGGGCATCGTGTACCCGAAGTGACGGTATGCAGTCGCCGTAGCCATCCGTCCTTGGGGCGTGCGGTGGAGGTAACCCTGCTGGATCAAATAGGGTTCGTACACCTCCTCGAGCGTGCCGGGGTCTTCACCCACGGCAACGGCAATGTTCTTGAGTCCAACCGGTCCGCCTTGGAATTTCTCGATGATTGCCTTGAGAATCCGGGCATCCATGTCGTCGAGCCCGTATTCATCGACGTTGAGCCTGCTAAGGGCAGCGCGCGCAACCTCCTGGGTGATGACGCCGTCGGCGCGCACTTGCGCGTAATCCCGCACGCGTCGGAGGAGACGGTTTGCCACGCGCGGCGTCCCACGGCTCCGCTTGGCGATCTCGATGGTCCCGTCCGGAGTCACGTCGATATCGAGGATGCCGGCTGAACGTTTTACGATCGTCTCGAGGTCCGACGGCGGGTAGTATCCCAAACGCTCGATCAAGCCAAACCGAGCGCGCATTGGCGGCGTCAGCATACCAAAGCGCGTCGAGGCGCCAATGAGGGTGAATGGCTCGACAGACATCGGTACCGTCTGGGCGTTCGGTCCTTCGGCAATGCGCACGTCCACCCGGAAGTCTTCCATGGCGGGGTAGAGGAATTCCTCGAGTGTCGGTCGCAGCCGGTGGATTTCGTCGATAAACAAGACGTCACCCCGGGCGAGCGTCGTCAAAATGCCCACGAGGTCGCCCGGCTTTTCGGTGACGGGGCCGCTCGTGATTCTGATGTTGACGCCCATTTCTCGGGCGACCAG
>JBFHWR010000222.1:0-6719 GCA_041599395.1 Gemmatimonadales bacterium
CCGCCGCAGAGTATCGCACCCTACATGGATGCGCGGAACGCAGCTCGGTTTGCGCCTCCGACGTGGACCTACAATGCGACCGCGTTCGGTTTCACGCATCTCCTCGAGCGACTGGAGGCCGGACTGGTACCCCAAGAGCCGGAACACAGGGAGGACGCGATGAAGGCGGTGAGCCAGGCGTACAGGTACGCGGCGCGCAAGGTGAATGGCGTGCAAGCCCAGTCGCTCGTAGAACAGCGAGATGGTATCCTAGCGTACTTCAACTAGGGCCCGCGTAACCACGTCAGACCGCTCACCATGACGGCACGACCGCGCGCGTGGTCAGCCGCGGATGCTGGGAAGCTGGACGCGCACACCGATTCTGCGGTTTTTGGCGCGACCTTCCGGCGTCTCATTGGTGGCCAGCGGCCGAGCCTCGCCGAACCCCACGGCCGAAAGCTGATCTCCTCGCAGACCCATGTTGGCCAGCAAGTACTCCCGAATGGCATCCGCTCTACGTTGGCTCAAGGCTTGGTTGAACTCGGCATGACCCTGTGCATCGGTATGACCCTCGATGACAATCGCGGCCGCGGGCAGGTCTCGGAGCACCTGCTGAAGGTCGGTCAGCAACGAATAGTTCTCTGGTGTAATCTGAGCCGATCCGACAGGAAAGCTCAACGCAAACAGATGGAAGACGACTTGGTCGCCGTCCAGAATGACCTCGGCATCCGCGGGCGGGAAGGCGGTCTGTACGCGGCGGAGCAGTTCCTCCCGGAGCTGTCGCTCGCGCAGACGTTCAGCCGCTTCGCGCTCACGCTGCTGAACGGCGGCTAATTGCCCGCCCAAAGAGTCAGTGAGTGAGGCGACTTTGGCATATGTGTCTTGCAGCTCCTTGTTCTTTGCCGCCAGCTCATCGTTTTTGGTGGCCAGTTCGTCACGGAGATTGTCACGGTCCTTTTGGAGGCTCGCAATCGCAGCAAGGATCTGTTCCGTCACCGGGGTCAGTCCCGAGGCAAAGTTCGCGTCGAATCCAAACTGCTCGACAATACGGGCGACATCCGCCTCGTGTGACAGGACGAGGTTTTCGATCGCCGGTTCCTTGCGTCTGTCTATCTCCATGACGATCTGGGCAATCCGGGTTGCATGCTGAAAGGCGACGGCGGCCTCACGCGCAACGGCGGCGGCTCCCTGACGATCGTACCGATTTTCCTGGAGCTGCTGTTCGGCAGCCGCCAGCAACGAGTCCGCCTCTCGGAAGGTCTTTGCCGCGGTCTTGGGCGCATTTAACCCGACGGCTCCCGCTCGCGCCTGCTGCGCTTTCCCTAGAAGATCTTGGCGGATCGCCTGCAGCTCGGCAGCGCGATACAGCGCGGCGGCTTCCTCAGCCCGTTTCCGAGCATCGTTTTGATCTCCCTCCTCGATCTTTCGGCCGGCACTCGTCATACGCTCGTCCGCGTCGTTCCAGGCCGCAGTGGCGAACTCCGGCGCGTTGGCGGTTATCGCATCTCCGCGGGCTGCCAATGCGTCGCGCAGCAGAACCTTGCCGATGTCCTCGAGCGCTTCCGCCCTTTCGATATTCGTCCGTGCCTCCGCGAGCGACCGTTGGATATTGCCGATCCTCTCGGCCCGCTCGAACTGCGTCTGTGCTCGGCTGAGGCGCTCCACGGCTCGGGCAAAGAAGCTCGGGGCGATGACGTGCAACTGCTTTTCCCGACCTGCTTCAATGCGGTTGGCCATCTGCGCGATTTCACCCTCGAGGGTCTGTGCTTCGGAGGGGAGCGAGACGGCGAGAGCCAGGCCAAGTAGGAGGCTCACCCGGGAAGCATGCTTTGAGACGTACATCGGAATCCTCTTTTTCATTTGACCGTTCAGCAGCCGCCCAACAGTTGAGAGTGAGCACTTGGGCTTGATGGTCGGGCGCCGCCAAAGGTCCGATTTGGATGCTCTATGAATATAGACTACCCGGTAGTGTCAAAAAGGCACAAGCCGGTTTGTTCGCTCCGCGTGGCTCGGCCCCCTATCTTTGACGTTTATGACCGAGATCATCTCCCGACCCTCGACCGCCGTGGCGGACCGCTACAAGATCGAGCGGCGCCGTGGTGAGAGGAGCATGGGGACGGCGTCTCTCGCCGAGTTTGTTCTACTCGCCACCGTTCTTTCCGGCGTGTTGCTCGGCTGCGGGCCAACGGCCAACCAGCCGACGGCCCCTGCCGACGGCGCCGGCGAAGCAACAACCACGTACACCGTCACGTTCCAGGCCACTTGGAGCGCCTCCACGCATCCAAGCTCTTTCCCCGGCAACCCGCACTTCTCCGGTCTGATTGGCGGGACGCACAACAACGCGGTCATCTGGCAAACCGGCGCGCTCGCATCCACCGGAATCAAGAACATGGCGGAACTCGGCGCCAAGACCGCGCTGCAAGATGAGATCACCGAACTCATCAACGCGGGGACCGCTGGGAGCGTCCTTTCCGGCGGCGGCATCACACGGTCGCCCGGCTCCATCGAGCTGACATTCGAGATTCACTCGGACTATCCGCTGGTGACCTTGGTGTCGATGCTCGCGCCAAGCCCGGACTGGTTTGTCGGGGTGAATGGCATGAGTTTGCGGGAGAGCGGACAGTGGCGGGATGAGGTAACCGTGCCGCTCGCCGTCTACGACGCCGGCACGGACAGTGGCGCGATTTACACAGCGGCGAATGCGGCCACCACCCCGCCCGAGCCGATCGCTGCACTCACCTCGAGCCCATTTGATCAGCAGATGGTGGTGGGTGAGTTCCGATTCGTGCGGCAGTAGCGCAGTAGAACCACCGCTGTAAAGCAACGTCGCGTGGGATCGAATGAACTATACAGATGGTGCGTGACCAATCGTTTCATCGTCGATCGCACTCGGGCTTCTGAACCCCATTTTAGCGGCCACCTTCGGAGCGGATTGGCACTGATGAGCATGTTCGACATCGGGCAACTGGTTTATCATCAAAAGTTTGGTTATCGAGGGGTGATCATCGGGGTGGACGAGTGCTTCCTCGGTACCGACGAGTGGTACGATCAGGTCGCTCGATCCCGTCCGCCCCGGGACAGGCCATGGTATCACGTTCTGCCGCATCGGGCACAGCACCGGACGTACGTGGCCGAACGCCATCTTGCGCCGGACTCCAGCAAGGAGCCCATCGACCATCCCGAGGTGCGCGATTTTTTTGATCTGTTTCGGGACGGCGTCTACAGCAACTCGCTGTGGAACTGAGGGCCGCAGGTGCAGAACGCTGGTGGTTTTCGATGTCTCGGTCTCCGCGGTGAAATCCGAGCGATTGGGAGTCGCAATTTGATGTCATGACCATTCCTGACCGCCTCGCTGCCGCCCTCTCCGACCGCTATCGGCTCGAGCGCGAGCTCGGACAAGGCGGCATGGCTACGGTGTACCTCGCCGATGACGTCAGACACGGCCGCAAGGTCGCCATCAAGGTGTTGCGGCCGGAGCTTGCTGCGACACTGGGCCCCGACCGCTTTCTGCAGGAAGTCCGTATCGCGGCGAAATTGACACACCCGCACATCCTACCGCTGCATGACTCGGGCGAAGCCGACGGTTTCCTGTTCTATGTCATGCCGTACATCGAAGGAGAATCGCTCCGCGATCGGTTGAAGCGCGAAGTGGAACTCCCCGTGCCGGAGGCAGCGCGGATTATCAGGGAAGTGGTTGATGCTCTGGCGCATGCACACAGCCAAGGTGTGGTGCACCGCGACATCAAGCCTGACAACGTCATGCTATCAGGGCGGCACGCGCTCGTTACGGATTTTGGCGTGGCCAAGGCCATCAGCGAGTCCACGGGGCAGCAACAGCTCACGACGCCCGGAGTGGCGCTCGGAACGCCCGCGTACATGGCACCGGAGCAAGCGGCTGCGGCTCCGAATATCGACCATCGTGCGGATCTATATGCCGTCGGTGCGATGGCATACGAGGTACTCGCCGGGAGACCGCCGTTTATCGGTACCACCGCTCAATCCGTATTGGCTGCCCACATTGCCGAATCACCTGAGCCGTTGACGAAACATCGAGGCAACGTCCCACCGGACCTCGAGAGCGTAGTGCTCCGCTGTCTCGAAAAGAAACCGGCCGACCGATTTCAATCGGCCGAGGAAATGCTGCCGTATCTCGAGCCGTTTGCCACATCCAGTGGAGGTGTTCCGGCTACGAAGCTCACGCCGCCGCTGGGCACTGGGGCACGCGCGCGCCGGCGTCTAACGGTTGGTGCGCTCGGTGTTGCCGGCCTCATCGCGCTGGGGTTGGGGTGGTTCGCTGCATGGCGTGGCGGCGATGAACCGGCCACTGCCGCCAACGCGGCCCGTCTCATGATCGTGCCGTTCATCGACCGAACGGGTAATCCCGAAGCAGCGCTATGGGGACAGATGGCAGCCGATTGGTCGACGCGGGCTGTCGCCCGAACCGAAGTCGCGGTGGTTCCGTCCAGCGCCGTTCAGGACGCGCTTCGGAAGCTCGATACCTCGGCGGGTCTCTCCGCCGCTGAGCTGACGATCCACACCGGCGCCAACCACATGGTGAGCGGCAGCTATGCGTTGGTTGGTGATCGGGTCCGCTTCGACATCGAGATCACGAATGCCGAGACCGGCGAATTGCTCGCGGCCCTCGAGCCGATCGATGGCTCGGCGGATTCGATCGAAACGCTTGTGGGTGTCGTTGCCGAGCGGGTGGCGGCTGCTGCGGTGGCGCACCTGGGCGGTCAACAAATCTCAGTTATCTTCAATCCGGCAATAATGTCTCTTCCGCCCAATCTGGATGCGTACCGGGCTTTCTCGGCTGCGGCGCAGGCGTTTTGCGAGCAAGACTATGAAGCAGCTATACGGCATGGAGAGACCGCGCTCGAGTTCGCGCCGGATTACATTCCCGTGTACGGCTTGATTATCTCCGCGCACAACAACATCGGCCGGTTCAATGCGCGCCGCGATTCGCTAGTTGCAGCGCACCGCCGGCTCATTCCTCGCATGACGGACTATGAGCGCGCGCGGTATGACTGGCAGACGGCTGATCGAGCCATCGAGCGGTTTCGAGCGGGCGAAGCGGTGTTCCGCCTCTCGTCGGGCATCTCCTGGTATCATCTCGCGCTGCGGGCCATTCAGATCAACGAGATCGATCGCGCGCGGGTCGCGGCCGATACGTCGCATGCGATACCTATGGAGATAGCCAGGTGTTTTCAGCACTGGCCCCCGCTCTGGACGATTCGGGCGATGGTTTATTATCTCACGGATGACTACGAGGCGGCGTTGGCGATGGCGCGTGACGGGAGACGACGGTTTCCCACGCACCACGGGTTGATCCTGGCAGAGCTCCGCGCGCTCGCGGCCATGGGACGATTTGGGGACATGGATTCGGTCGTCGACGTGGCGTTCGATTTGCCGCCCCAGAACGAGCCCGTAGGGTTGATTCCCGTCCGAGCTTCGTTTGAACTGAGCCGGCGCGGGCACGCTGAGGAAGCCAGCGCTTTGGCGCATCGAGGAGCCGAGTGGTTTGACGAGCATCCGGATGCAGACTCGTTGGGGGCCGCTCTCGCGTACTATTACACCGGCCAATACGACCGAGCCGCTACAATACTCGCGGATGTCGTCGCGGTGGATCCCTCAATCACGGCGTTGCAGACGTACGGAACGACGTTGGTGCAGCTAGGCCGGCTCGATGAAGCTCAACGAGTGGTCCGTGAGCTTGCGGAACGTCCAGGTACCGATGCTTTGCGAGCCCGGGCATTCATCGCTGCTGTCCGCGGGGACCGGAGCGCGGCGGTCGCGCACCTCCAGACGTATTTTGACCGGGATGGGAACTACTACACCAACACAGATGCGTGGCTCCGCGATGCGCCGGAGTTAGCCTCGCTTCGTGGGTACGCGCCGTTTGAGGTACTGATCGCACCGAAGTAGGCTCCGTCGTGCGTCGCTCCATTTGGTCGACAACGCGCCGGACCTGCTTTATGCAACGACGTCGCGAGGCAACCGCGACAAAGGACGTAACGAGTACCCAGAAATGCAGGATTCTGCGATGCTGACGAGGTACCGCATTGGCTTTTTCACCACAGAGATCGCTGAGAACGCAGAGAACGGCGAGATGATTGCGCACGTACCCCTCAAATGTGTCTCACCTCCTCAAGCTCTGTGGTCTCTGTGTTCTCCGTGGTAGACTCCAACCGGGCATTGATTGATGGCGACGCAAAGTTCTAACATACGGCGAAAATCAGGTGTAATCGTGCTGGCCATTGGCGTCTCTAGCCTCATCGGATGTGCAGGCCAAGACACGGGGCCGTTCGACATCGTGATCGAAGGCGGCCGAGTCATCGATATCGAGTCCGACCGCGACGAAATCGCTAACGTCGGTATTCGAGATGGCCGAATCGCGGCCATCCACACTGACGACATGACCGGTGCCCGAGCCATCGAGGCAACGGGTCTCGTTGTAGCCGCCGGCTTCATCGACCTGCACGAGCACGGACAGAACGAAGAGTCCTATCGCCTCATGGTTCGGGACGGCGTCACTTCGGCGTTCGAGCTGGAGGTCGGTACCGGCGACGTGGATGCGTGGTACGCCGAGCGCGAGGGTGGGCAGGTCGTGAACTATGGTGTGAGCATCGGACATATTCCCGTCCGCATGATCGTGATGGGTGACGAGGGTGCATTCCTGCCCAGCGGACCGGGCGGTCACGAGCCCGCGACGGAGGACCAGATCGCGGAGATGGCGAGCC
>JBFHWR010000223.1:0-6609 GCA_041599395.1 Gemmatimonadales bacterium
ATGACCGACTATACCATCCGGACCGTGCCTCAGCGGTTGGCGGCGATGAAGCGTGATCCGATGGTCGACGTCATCGATCAGCGTGCCGACCTGGCGCGAAGCCTCAACCTCCTGACCGCGAAACTCAGTTGAAGCAGCGGACCATCCATTTCCAAGTGGGAGAATCCGACCGGCATGTGACCGGGCTCCTGGTTCGTCCGAAGCACGCCACGCTGCTTTATGTCATGGGACATGGGGCCGGAGCGGGGATGCGTCATGCTTTTCTCCAATCGATCGCGAACTTGCTGGCGGATCGGGACGTGGCCACCCTCCGTTATCAGTTCCCATACATGGAAAGCGGGCGTCGGAGCCCGGATTCGCCGCGTGTACTGGAGGAAACCGTCGCTGCGGCAATTACCAAGGCGGTTCGCGAGGCGCCGGATCTCGCGCTGGTCGCTGGCGGCAAATCGCTCGGCGGTCGCATCACGTCGATGGTTGCAGCCAAGGATCCCGCGTTGCCGCTCAAAGGACTAGTGTTTCTCGGGTATCCGCTCCACGCACCCAACAAGCCTGCCACCAAACGGGCAGAACATTTGAGCCGCATTCAGATTCCCATGCTGTTTCTGCAGGGGACGCGGGACAGTCTCGCCCACCTCGACCTGCTCGAACCGATCGTCGACCGACTGGCGCCACGCGCAACCATGCACGTGGTTGAAGGTGGGGATCATTCTTTCAACGTGCCGAAGAGATCGGAGAAGACCGAAGAACAGGTGTTGCGCGAGATGGCGGATGCGGTTGTTGAGTGGGGTAAGGAGTTAGGAGCAAGGAGCTAGGGCCACACCACCCTTCGCTCCTGAAGCCCAACTCCTCGCTCCTGTTTCCTATTTCCCTTCCGACAGCGCCTTGAAGTATTCCCGAACGAGATCGCGGAATTCGGAAGGCACCTCATCCGAACCCGATAAGAACAGTTCCGTCCCGCCGTCACCCAGCAGCTCGCGGCGCAAGGCGTACTCGAATTCCTTCAACGCCTGGATCACGTCGGCCTCGAGTTGTTCCATCCCCCGCGGGTCGCCGTAGGTCTGACGACGCCGCAATTCGTCGATTCGGGACACAATGTCGTTGAGGTCGCGAGTGTCGACACCCTCGCGCTGCAACTCCTCACGCAATTCGCGGAGCTCACCCCCGCGTTCCCGTAACTCCCGGCCGAACTGGCGGAAGTCCCTGGGCGTCAGCCTTCCATCTCCGCCAGGATTGAATCCCCCGCGCGGAGCCCCGCCCCTTTCGTCCAGTCGCTGACCGCCTTGTCCCCCTCCCTGCTGCCCCTCTTCGCCCTGTCGCCCTTGCTGCCCCTGCTGCCCCTGCTGCCCCTGCTGCCCCTGCTGCCCCTGCTGCCCAGATTGAGCTTCTTGTCCTTGCTGGCCCTGTTCGTCCTGTTGTCCTTCCCCCTCACCCTGCTCTCCTTGCGCTTGCTCCTGCCCTTCTTGACGCTCCCGCAGGCGCTCCTGCATGGATTCCAGTGCGTTGACCAACTCGCGGGTCTGCTCGAGGCTGCGACCCAGCCGCTGTTCTCGAGATTCCCCGATTTCGCCGATTGCGTCTTGGATCCCCTGCCGCACGTCGTCGAGGTCAGACTGAATCTGCTCTTCGAAGGCCTGCGCGTATTCCGAGGAGCGTTGCTGCACGACACCTCGGGAGTAGCGAATCTTGTCCCGAAGCTTGCTGTCGCGGATGGTCTCCGCGACGTCCGAAAGCTTGCGCGAGGCGTCGGGTTGGTCCCGTCGAGATTCCCGCGCGACTCGGCCGATGTCGGATTCCAGCTCCTGGACTTCGTCGGCCATCGCCTGTTTGCGCTCATGAATCTCACGATCGCGAATTTGCTGGGCGCGCGTGCCCGGATCGTCGCTCAGCCGCTCGACGTCGCGGGTCATGTCACGTTGTTGCTCCGCTAACCGGTCTGCCCGGCGCTGAAGATCCTCAGCCTCGCCCTCGAGTCGGGCGGAACGATCCTTGTCCAGCAGACGCCGAGCTTCCTTCAACTGATCGAGCGCGGATTGGCCCCGGGCGGCTCCCTGATTGCCACCGCTCGCCGCCGCCCGCCGCATGTCTTCCGCCGCTTGACGCAGTTCCCGGGCTGTCTGCTCCAAGCTGGGCATCGACTGCTCTCGGGCCAGCCGCTCGAGCCGCCGCGCCACTTCTTCGGCGTCACGCGCAAGGCGTCGCTGAGAGTCGGCCGACCCACCACCACCGCCGCCCTGCTGCATGTCCTGTGCGCGAGCCCGCATCCGCTCGTTCTCTTGCTGTTGTCGGCGGGCCAGCTCCTGGAGCTTTTGCGTCAGTTCATCCAGCTCTTCGTTGGCCTGCTGCTGTTGCCCGCGTTGAGCCCGTTCGTACTGGTTGCGCATTTTGTCGAGTTCCAGCTCAAACAGATCGGCCAGATCCTCGGGATTCGCTTGGCCGCCACCACCGCCGCCACCACCGCCGCCACCACGGCTCACCTCACGCTCCCGATAGGCCGCCTCGGCGCGTTGCAGATGCCGCAGCGCTTTTTGTTCCGGCGACAGCGCGGCACGAGCCTTTCGCTCCCCCAGACGCTCCTCCGCGGCTTCGAGCTCCCGAGCGGCCTGTGGCAGGGCTTCCGCAACGGTTCTGAACGTCGAGTCGAGGTCGACGATACCCCGCATATTGATCCGACGGACCAACGTCTCGACGTCTTCGCGGAGACGCCCCTCCGCGAGCGCCAGCGTCGCGAGATTCTCGCGATACTCTTTGTCCGTGTACTTCGCGCTGTCCCGGACCACTTTGAACGTCGCGGCGACAATTTGTTTTTGCCGGCCGGACAACTCGCTGTTCATGCCGGGCCCCCCGCCGGCTCCGGCACCGCCACCCCCACCGCCACCCTGTTGCGCCGCCTGGCGATACCGGCGATCGAACGGCTGGACCTCGACGAAGTAGATGTCGCTGGTCACCTCGTGCGGGGTCCCGATCCGTTTCGAATCCCTCGCCTTCGCATAGTACGAGATGAAGTCGCCGGGTTCGAGTTCCCACTCCTCCAAGAAGAACGTGTGTGCGGCGGTGAGCTGACGTTTACCCCGCGATGCGCCGTATAGACTGATGGTCTGTTCGGGACCGCCATTCACCGAGAACACGAGTTCCAGTTTGCGGATCCCGTAATCGTCTTCTGCCTCGACCTCAGTAAACACCTCTTCCACACTGGTCGCACGAATGTCCCGTCCCGGCTTCGAGAAGCTCAGGATCGGTGGTTGATCCTCGAGGACGTCGATGATGAAATCGGGAGATGCTGTGGTCAGGTCGCTGCTCGCCGTCGAAAGCAGCACGCGGTAGAATCCTTCGCTGCGCACGACGATCTCGCCCGTCAACGACGTATCGTTTCCCATCGCCAGCGGAATGGTGTCCCGCTCGTCGAGCACGAGGACACCACCGGTCACCGGTATCGTTGGGGTCACGTTGAACACGACGCGCGTCCCTCGGAGCGCCGCAATATCGCCACCATCTTCCTCACGCTGCACGCTCAGTCCCGTGTAGTCGGGAAAGTGATATTCCAAATCGAGCCGGTCGACGTATGGCAGATCCGCCAGTCGAATGCGATAGGTCTCGGAACGCACGCCGCTGGATTCAACGAAGTACTCGGCGTCTACTTGCAGGTCGAACAACAGGAACAGGTAGGCTTCGCTCTCTTCATCCACGATCATGGGCCACCGCTCCCATCCTCCCTCTCCGTCCTTGCGCACAGCGAGCTCGACCCGATCGGAGTTGAAGTTCTGCAACTCCGCGGCCACCTGTAGATCGGCGCCGCGTGCGAGCGTCACGTCACCCGGTGTCACGGCAATGCGATAAGGGTTCTCGGTATCCCCGGTATTCCAGGGCGCAAGCAGAAATGGAGCGCTATGCGCAAGGAACGCCGGACTGAACAGCAGCGCGGCCATACTCGCCATCGTGGCACCGGCGAGGAAGCCCGAGGAGCGGACGAGTCGCTTGTGCTCGATCCGAACACCGTGGTCGATGGTCTCACACTGCTCGACGGCCTGCTGCACGAGCCGCTCAACCAACACCGTAGACAGCCCCCCGTCAGAGAGCCCTCCCTCGGGTTGTCCAGGGCCCCCGCCAAACTCGACCGCACTCACCACATGCCCATCCAATTCCGGGTGATGCTCTTCGATGTAGAGCGCTACCTGCTCATCCGACACCCGGCGGAGCAATGGACGAATCAGATACCTGAAGACGAGCAACGCGAGGGCGGTGTACGCTAGCAACTGGAAGGTGAGTACGGCGGCCGATGTGAATCGGAGACGGTCCATGCCGTAGGCCGAGGCCAAGAACATCACTAACCCGGCGCCGATCACGATGGCCAACCCTCGCACCAGGATCGCCAGGCGCCAGCGTCTCCGGACGGACCGGATGATGGCGCGCAGCGAGTCCGGGCCCGGACGATACGCCTTGGGGGAAAGCTGGAACACGCCTAGCATCAATCAGTACTCCTTAGACGGTGGGCTGAAGCCGGTTCGCTACGAGCGTCTCAAGTGACAGAAGAAGGAACACTCCCAACAATAGATACCACCAGAGCCCCTGCCGCCGTTCCTTCCCCTCGGGACCGAGTTCTAGCGAGCGCGCCGCCGCCTGCGCGGCGGGTCCGGTTCTCGTCAATGCGACGGCCAGTTCTTCCGAATCCATGGCAGCGAGATCCGACTCCGCCGCGCTCAGATTGACCGCCACCACGTTGAGCGGCGCGTCATCGCCGTCCAACCGCCGGATGCCGTAAAATCCCTGTTCGGACAGCGCCAGGTAAGGTGACTCGCCGGTTATTCGTTGTGCGTAGCGGTCACCGGACGGCGGATCGATTACCAGTTCCACGTCGTCGTTCGCCCCATCCACGGACAGTAGCCCTTCGGCCAAGTCGCGATCTCCGGCGAGATCCAGCACCTGGCCCGCTACATACCACGCTCGGGACTCGGAATAGTCTGCGAGGTAGGTCACTGCACGGTGGAGGAACGGCAAGAAGACGGGCTGCACGGGGAAATCGTTCCAGTAATTTGCCAAGTCCGACGTCCAGACGAGGAGCTTCCCGTCGCCAATCCGCCGTTCCGCGAGCGCTGTCGCGCCGTCGTCGAAGCGGGCAAGCACCTCAGCAAACCCCGTATCGCTCAGTTGCCGGTACCGGGTCATGCGCGCTTCGGAGAAATCGCCGCTCCGCGGCTGACTGAACAGCTCGAAGACAGGATGGTCGAATTCAGTGATGGCCAGCGTTCCCGCCCGATCTTCGAGGCGATCCACGGGGCCGCCCACTCCCCCCGGCAGCAATACCTTCGAGGGCGCCGTCCAAGCACTCCCCGGGCTCCGCCGTCCGAGGGCGATCAACAGGCCACCTCCACGCGCCACGAACTCCCTGAGATTCGAACTCGCCGCTCCTCCCCTCGGAGGTGCATCATTCAGAATCACGACCGACCGCCCCGCGAGATCGGCGTTTTGAAAACGTGCAATGGATTTGAGCGTCACGTCGAAGCTGGGAGATGTCCCCAATTCAAGGGCACGGCGTAAATAGAGACTGCTCGCCGTGCCGCCACTTGGGTGGTGCAGGATCAGGATCGAGAGTGGCTCCGCCGGCTTGAGCACGAAGTGAAACGCGTTGTCCCTCGGCAACGCGTCGCCGCCGGCGCGCACCGTGCCACGGGTGACCCGGGTCGGGACGGCCACTTCGGTGAAGCGGACCATCGTCCCCGAATGTGCCGCGATTGCCGTCGATCTCCGTTGCAGCACCTGCCCGTCGATCTCGAACTCGACCTCGAGGTCTGCGATCGGTTCCGAGCCCAGGTTCACGACGCGAGCCGCAACCGACACACGCTGGCGTCCGGCGGTGGTCACCCGATCGAGCGTCACGTCGGTGACTGCCAGATTCGCCGGATCAGGCGTCGAGAGATCCACGCGGGTCAGCTCCGTACCCGGTGGCAGTTGTAGGTCGTCATCTCGATTCCAGCCAACCCGCTGAAAGTCCGTGACGAGCACGACCTCCTTTCGCGCGAGCTCCGACTCTTCCAGTAGCTGATTGGCCAGCCGTACCGCTGGGGCGTACCGGGTTCCTCCGGCTCCCAGACGCGCGCGACCGATGGCCGAGCGCAAGGCGATCGGATCATTCTCGTGCTGGATGAGCGCCTGCGGGTCCTCCGAAAACACGATCACACTTGCGCGATCGTCCGGCCCCAAATCATCGACGACGGCGTTTGCGGCCAGCTCGGCGCGACTCCAGCGATCTTCATATCCCATACTGAACGACGCATCCAACAAGATGACGACCTCGCGCGCGCTGGAATCGCCGCCGCTCGCGGCGACGGAATCCAGCAGCGGTCGCGCAAACGCCAGCACCAGCGCGACGATGGCCAGCGAGCGTAGCACGAACAGCCACCAATGGCGAATACGCTGCCGCCGAACGGTTTTGAAGGGGATCTTTCGGAGAAACATGAGCGACGGAAACCGCACGATGTCACGGCGGTCCCGGTGTGTCAGATGAATCAGCACCGGGATTGCAAGCCCGATGGCGCCAATCAGAAACGCCGGTACCAAGAACGAGAGGCCCATGACGGTTACCGCACTCTGCTCAGGCGCTCACGCCGTGACAGA
>JBFHWR010000224.1:0-6589 GCA_041599395.1 Gemmatimonadales bacterium
GCGCGGCGAGCTGCTCTACCGCGCAGGCGAATTGCTCCACGAGCGCCGGAACGACGTCGCAAAACTCGAGACGCTCCAGAACGGCAAGACACTGTTCGAGTCGAAGATCGACGTCGCCATGAGCGTTCAGACGCTGAAATACTATGCCGGCTGGGCCGATAAGCTGACCGGCGAGGTCAAGACGGTGAACGGCCAGGACTTCGTGTATAGCGTGCGCGAGCCCACCGGTGTCGTGGGTGCGATCGTGCCGTGGAATTTTCCTCTCAACCTGGCGAGCTGGAAGTTCGCCCCCGCCCTGGCCGCGGGATGTACGGTCATCTTGAAGCCGGCAAGTGAAACGCCGCTCACCGCGCTTGCGATGGCTGAGATCATGCTCGAAGCGGGGTTCCCGCCGGGTGCGTTCAACGTGATCCCCGGCGGCGGCTCTACGGCCGGCGCGGCCATCGTCAAACACCCGGGCGTCGACAAGATCGCGTTCACCGGATCGACCGAAGTAGGCATTCAGATCATGAAGGACGCGGCGGACACGGTGAAACGGGTCACGCTGGAGCTGGGCGGGAAGAGCCCCAACATCGTCTTTGCCGACGCCGACATGAAAGCCGCCGTCCGCGGCGCGCTGAACGGCATCTTTTACGGCAAAGGCGAAGTGTGCGCGGCGGGATCGCGCCTGCTGGTTGAACGCTCGGCGCACGATCAGGTGGTCGAGGAGTTGGCAGCACGCGCGGCGAAATTGGTACCAGGTGATCCGCTCGACAAGAACACGCGCCTGGGCGCCGTCGTCTCCAAGCAACAGCAAGAGACCGTCCTCTCGTACATCGAGTCCGGCAAACGCGAGGCGACGCTCGTGGCTGGAGGAAACGCAGCGTCCGTAAACGGTAAGGGGTATTTCGTCGAGGCCACTGTATTTGACGATGCGGCCCCGGGGATGAAGATCGTGGACGAAGAAATCTTTGGCCCGGTGCTCTCGGTGCTCACGTTCGACGACGTCGACCACGGCATCGAGCTGGGCAACCGCACGATGTACGGCCTCGCCGCCGGGATTTGGACCAAGGACATTCAAAAGGCGTTCAAGGTCGCCCGCGCCATCAAGGCAGGGACCGTGTGGGTGAATACGTACAACCTGTACGATCCCGCCGCACCGTTTGGCGGATTCAAGGCAAGCGGCTTCGGCCGCGACCTGGGACGCGAAGCGCTGGACGGGTACACCGAAGTCAAAACCGTGTGGATGGGACTATGACGGGCGGACGGACGGACAGACGGACAGACGGACAGACGGACGGACAGACGGACAGACTGGCCGCCCGACCGCCTTACTGCCGGTGTGCGGTGGGGGGCTGAGGTAATGCGTGACGCGCTGATTTGTTCGGCGGTTCGCACGCCCGTGGGCAGCCACGGAGGGGCGCTGGCGCAGGTGCGGCCGGACGATTTGGCGGCGATCGCGGTGAAAGCCGCGGTAGACCGCGTCAGTTTCGATCCGGCTGGGCTGGAAGACGTCATCCTCGGCTGCACCAACGGCGCGGGAGAGGACAACCGCAACGTTGCGCGCATGGCGTCACTGCTCGCGGGATTTCCGATTGAGGTTCCCGGTCAAACCGTAAACCGTCTCTGCGGCTCCGGACTCCAGGCCGTGGCGACTGCTGCACAGGCACTCAGATCCAACGAAGGAGATGCGTTCGTCGCCGGCGGCGTGGAGAGCATGACGCGCGCACCGTACGTCATGCTGAAACCGGGATCCCCGTGGGATCGCCGTACGCCGGAGGTAGCGGATACGACCGTGGGGTGGCGATTCGTCAATCCCAAGATGCCTGCCGAGTGGACCATCTCCCTGGGTGCAACCGCGGAGAAGGTGGCAGCGCAGTACGGGATTACCCGTGCCGAGCAGGACGAATTTGCCTATCACAGCCAGCAGAAAGCGAAACAGGCGCTGGACCAGTGTGTGTTCGCCGACGAAATCGTGCCGGTGGAAGTTCCCCGACGAAAGGGCGGCGTGGACACCGTGACCAAGGACGAGCACCCGCGGCCAGACGTCACCCTGGAGAAGCTGGGGACACTCAAGCCGGCCTTCGCCACTGACGGAACGGTCACAGCCGGAAGCTCGAGCGGTATCAACGACGGCGCCGCGGCATTGCTCGTCGTGTCGGACGGTGCCCAACAGGGCTCGGCCGTGAAGCCGCTGGCGCGCGTTGTCGCAACAGCGGTCGCGGGGGTTGACCCCTCGTGTATGGGACTCGGACCGATACCCGCGACACGAAAGGTTCTCGCGCGCGCGGGGGTCACGCTGTCCGACATCGATCTCGTGGAGCTGAACGAGGCGTTCGCCGCGCAGGCCATTGCCTGCATTCGCGAGCTCGACCTCGATCCCGCCCGCGTGAACATCTATGGAGGCGCCATTGCATTGGGGCATCCGCTCGGCGGGACAGGCGCCAAGATCCTCACCACGTTGGTGCACGCGCTGCATCGCACACGGGGTCGCTATGGGCTGGCAACCATGTGCATTGGTGTGGGACAAGGCATCGCAATGATTGTTGAGCGGGCGTGACCGATTTCGAATTCATCCTCTGCGACGTTCAGGACGGGGTTGGCACGGTGACGCTCAACCGGCCTGACAAGTTGAACGCGTTCGCGGGTCGCATGCGCCAGGAGCTGAGCCAGGCTGTGTCGCAGGTCGCGAACGATGACGCCGTGCGGTGCGTGGTGATCACCGGTGCGGGACGGGCGTTTTGCGCCGGTGCGGACATCGGCTACATGAAAGAGCTGATTGCCAACAGCGACGAAGCGGCGTTTGCCGATCTGGTGGAGGCGGGACGTGACGTGGTAACCACGATCCGCTCGGTCGCAAAGCCGGTGGTTGCGAGCGTCAACGGACCGGCCGCCGGAGGCGGCGCCAATTTGGCGCTGGCATGCGACATTCGGATCGCCTCAGACCGTGCATCTATCGGCCAGACGTTCAATAAGATCGGCCTTCATCCGGACTGGGGCGGCACGTATTTCCTCCCGCGACTCGTAGGGGCCTCGAAAGCCTTGGAGCTGATTTTCACCGGAGAGATGACTGCGGCCGAGGAAGCGGCTCGTCTCGGTCTGTTCAACCGCGTCGTTCCCCACGACGAGTTAGGGGCGGAAACGGCCGCACTCTGCCGTTCACTCGCCGACAAGCCGCCGCTCGCGCTGTCACTCGCCAAGCGGGCGGTGTACGCCAGCGAAAACCGTACGCTTTCCGAGATGCTGGACGCCGAATTGGATCATCAGGTGCGGTGTTTTCGGAGCGACGATGCTCGAGAGGGCCTGCAAGCCTTTCTCGAGAAGCGGGAACCCATGTTTCACGGACGATGAGGAGGGTACTTCATGCAGAAGGTTCATAACTGGGATGATTGGATCGACTACTTCTATCATTGGCAGGACGCGCTCGGGCTCGATCGCAAAGAACTGAGGGACTTCACATTCGACGTCAAGTTCGGTGAGCCGGAAGCCGAGGCAATCGAGTTCGGCCATTATAAGGGTCAGCGCAAATGGCCTAGTCTCATGCATATTCCCGACCAGCGGATCCGCGACGCCCTGCTCAATCTCATCGTCTATCAAGGTGACACGGAATTCGCATCGGTGGAGCAACAGCGGAATCTCTTGTTGAACCCACCGAGCGATTACGACTTGCTCTCGATCATGCGAGTGATGTGTGAGGAGATGCGACACGGATGGCAGATGTCCTACTTGCTGTGTGAGCACTTTGGCGATGAGGGACGTCGGGAGGCGCAAAAACTGCTGGAGCGGACCGCGCTCGAGGGACAGCGCCTGCTCGGGAGCTTCAACGAAGTCGTGGACAATTGGCTGGACTTCTTTACCTACACGCAGTTCATCGATCGCGACGGCAAGTTCCAGCTCAAGATGCTCTCGACCTCGTCGTTCGAGCCGCTGGCGCGCTCCATGGGTCCGATGCTCAAAGAAGAGAGCTATCATCTCGGCACCGGCAACAACGGCCTGCTCCGCGTTATCAAGGCGAAGCGGGTACCGCCGGAGGTGATGCAACGCTTCTTCAACAAGTGGGTGCCGACGGCGTTCGACCTCTTCGGGACCGACCACTCGTCATCCGCGCACTGGGCCTACGTGTGGGGACTCAAGGGAAGATTCGACGAGCGAGAGAACGAGCGGGACCCGGACAAGAACACGCTGAACGATCAGGCCCGGCACCTGTATCGTGACGAGTGTGTGCGTCTAGTCGATCGGCTGAACAAGTACATCGACGATCGCGACCGGTGGCTCATGGTGCCGGACATCCGGTTCAACCGCAAGATTGGGCAATGGGCGCATCAAGAGTTCGACGTCGACGGCACCGAGATGAGCGCCGAGCGATATAAGGACTATCTGGCATCGGTAACGCCCACGAAGGACGACTACCAGCTCCTGCAGGACCTCATGAAGGAGCCGGACTGGATCGAGCCGCGCACGCCGTCGCCTAATTGACGCTCGTCATCGCGCATCGCGGCGCCTCCGCGTACGAAGTCGAGAACTCCCTGGCCGCGTTTCGTCGAGCCAGGGAGCTTCACGCGGATGCCGTCGAGCTCGACATTCACAGCACGGCTGACGGCGTGTCGGTCGTGCATCACGATCCTACCGTAGACGGCGCGCGTATAGACGGCTTGCCGGCGGTGAAACTGGGCCGCTACAAGCTGGCGAACGATGAGGCTATTCCCACTCTCGCCGACGCGCTCGCGGCGATGGGTACGGAGTTGGAAGTCTTCGTCGAGGTCAAGGAGCTTGCCGAGATTCACGACCGGCGATTGCTCGAGGTGTTGGACGGTGGGCCTGCTCCCGATCGCTATCACGTCCACGCGTTCGATCATCGCATCGTCAGGCGACTCCGTGCCGCCCGGCCTTCCCTCCCCTGCGCTGTCCTATCGGCGTCGTATCCGATCAATCCGCTCACACAGCTCCGGGACGCCGGCGTGACCGAATTGTGGCAAGTGCAATCGCTGGTCGACCAGGCGATGGTCGATACGCTGCACGCGGCAGGCTGTAAGATCTTCGTCTGGACGGTTGACGACCCCGCACACATGCGCACCCTGGCGAGCTACGGTGTCGACGGCATCTGCACAAACACACCTGATGTGGCGCGCACGGTGCTCGCGTGACCACCATCGCCGTGATCGGCGCCGGGACAATGGGACATGGCATCGCTCACGTCGCCGCCGCGGGTGGTTACGACACCCGGTTATTTGATGCGCAACCCGGCGCCGTGGACACCGCCCTCGAGCGTATTCGCGCGAACTTGGAGGGTGGAGTTGCACGCGGGAAAATCGGTGCTGACGATGCCGCTGCCGCGCTCGCCCGCGTGTCCGCGGGCGCATCACTCGACGCAGCGGTAGCCGATGCCGACGTCGTCATTGAGGCGGTGGTCGAGGACATGGCCGCCAAATGCGAGCTGTTCCGTACGCTCGACCAGATCACCGCACCGTCGGCCGTGCTTGCAACCAACACGTCTTCCCTTTCCGTCGGCCGCATAGCCGGCGCGACGGACCGTCCGGAGCGCGTGTTGGGGATGCACTTCTTCAACCCCGTCCACATCATGAAGCTGGTCGAGCTGGTCTCGCACGATCGGACGGACGAGACGGTGTTGGACCGTGCCGAGGCGGTCGCGACGACAATGGGCAAGCAGCCGATTCGGGTCAAAGACAGTCCCGGGTTTGCGTCCTCACGGCTTGGCATCGTTCTGGGCCTCGAAGCGATGCGAATGGTGGAGCAAGGGGTTGCGTCGGCGGCCGACATCGACAAAGCTCTCGAACTGGGATACGGACACCCCATGGGCCCGTTGAAGGTCACCGATCTGGTCGGCCTCGATGTCAGGCTGGCGATCGCCGACTACCTGCACGCGGAACTGGGAGACGCACATTACGCCCCGCCGGAGATTTTGCGCCACAAGGTCGCCGCGGGAGAACTCGGAAAGAAAACAGGCAAAGGATTCTACGAATGGCCGTCTAGCACAACACGCTGAGCGAAATCACGGGTCGCGTTGCGACCATTACGATCAACCGACCGGACAAACTCAATGCGCTGAACGAAGCGACACGTCAGGAAGTGATCGACATGTTGCGGGCCTTCGAGCGAGACCCGGAGGTTCGTGTCGTCATCATCACCGGAGCCGGTGACAAGGCGTTTGTTGCGGGCGCCGACATCGGAGAGTTTGCCGGGCGGACTCCGATGGACCAATTCAAGGTCATGACAGGCATCAACATGTTCCAGGCAGTCGAGGATTCTCCGATGCCCGTGATCGCCGCCATCAACGGCTTTTGCCTCGGCGGGGGTTGCGAGCTCGCCATGGCGTGCGACATCCGTATCGCGTCCGAAAAGGCAAAGCTTGGCCAGCCGGAAGTCAATTTGGGCATCATGCCGGGTGGGGGCGGCACGCAGCGGTTGCCCCGGCTCGTCGGACTGGGACAGGCGTACAAGATGCTGTTCAGTGGAGAACTCATCTCAGCCAGCGAAGCCCACCGAATCGGGCTGGTGGATGAGGTGACTCCGCCCGATGGTCTGATGGAGCGGGCCAACGCACTCGCCGAAATCATTGCACAAAAGAGTCCGGTCGCACTCCGCCTCATCA
>JBFHWR010000225.1:0-6570 GCA_041599395.1 Gemmatimonadales bacterium
CCTCGCTCCCCTCCTCATCACGTTGTCCGCCGGCAAGTTTGTGCTCGTGGTCATGTTCTACATGCACCTGAAGAAGGACCACGGTCTGTTTTCGCTGATCTTCCTGCTGCCGCTGGTGCTCGCCGTCGCTGTCCTCTTTGCGCTGCTCTTTCTGTTTGGCACGTTGAGCCTCAACTGACTATCGGTCGAGCCGTTGGGGGTCTCGAGGGTCGAGGGGGCGGTGAGAAAAAGGGCGTGTCAACCCGAGAGTTGCCACGCCCTTTTGGGCTTCAGGTGGAGCGAATCTACTGCAACCGGATCCGGACGAGCTGCGAGCTCGAACTGTTGCCTACCATTCGCCAGACCCGAAGGGTGACGATGCGTCCAGCCGGTAGGTTTCGGAGCGCGTTGGACAGGTCCCGCACGCTGGAGACCGGTGTATCGCCCACGTGCGTGATCACTTCGATCACGCCTCGCGCTGGGTCCGTGCCCAGCAGCCGCCCGCGAGCCGGTCCGTCCGGATCCACCTCCGTGACAGAGAGACCGAACTGCAGGTCCTCACCCCGCAACTGAAGTCGGGCGGCGGCGCGCTCGTCGAACCGTTGCACCCGTATCCCGATGCGGGACTCCAGCGTCCCGGACTCGTTCGACTCCTCCGGTTCCGCGCGAGCAAGGCGCGGCTCCGCTTCGGTGTCTGCCTCGGTGAGGCGTACCCGGAAGGTCCGCTCTTCTCCGCCTTCACGGCGCACCGTGATCTCGGCAACCTCACCTGGGCGCTTGAATCCAACGAGTTGCTGGAGCTGCGCGGTGTACTCGACTTCGGTGCCGTCCAGCTCGACAATGACGTCACCTTGCTTGAGTCCAGCTTGTTTTGCCGGGCTGTCGTCGCTCGAGTAATCCACGATCTCAACGCCGCGGACCTTGTCGAGTCCCACGAACTCGGCCACGACATCGTCCGCGTCACGGATTTGCACGCCCAGTGCGGCGCGAGTCACCCGTCCGGTCGCGATGAGCTGATCGGCGACATGCCGCGCCAAGTTCACCGGAATCGCAAACCCATACCCGGAATAGAAACCGGTTTGGCTGGCGATTGCGGCATTGATGCCGATGACTTGTCCGGAGATGTTCACCAACGGGCCGCCGGAATTTCCTGGATTGATCGCGGCGTCGGTCTGAATGAAGTCCTGAATCGTCCAGTTCTGGCCCGTCGGTATCAGCCCGGGAAGGAGCCGTCCGCGACCGCTCACGATCCCCGCCGTCACAGTGAACGAAAACTGCCGCCCAAGCGGGTTCCCAATGGCGAGCACCCACTCGCCCACTCGCACGGAATCGGAGTTGCCGAGTGTCACGGTAGGCAGATTGCGGGCGTTCACCTTCAGAACGGCGATGTCCGTATTCGGATCTTGGCCGACGATTTCCGCCCTCAGCGTGCGATCCTCGAACAGGGTAACGCGCAGCCGGTCCGCACCGTCAACCACGTGGTTGTTGGTGATGATGTAGCCGTCTGACGAGATGACGAACCCGCTTCCCTGGCCGCTGCGAGGCCGCGCGTCCGGCTCGGGCTGGTCCTGAAAGAACCGGTCGAAGGGGAACGGGAGCTGCTGCCCGCCGCGCCCGGACCGCCGACCATCCGTTTCCGCCGCGATGAACACGACGGCGGGCTGCACCACCTCAGCAACGGATGTGAATGCGTTACCCAGGTCGACCAGCGGTTGGGCCGCCTTGATGGGAGCCGGCCTCTCGGTCTGACTCGTGAGCAGGCTGACCGGCCGCATCTGCTGCGCCATGGTCGTTCCGGGGACGTCTACCACAGACGCAAACCCGAACGCAAACACGACAGCAATCCCTGTCATCACGACGAACTTTATCCAATCACGAGTGCGCTTCATGTGCCTTGGTCTCTCCATTCGGTTGATCACCCAGTCGCGAGCATGTGCTTGCAACCCGTACCGTCCTCCGTCCTCTACCCCCTGGGGAGGGCTCGGGTTTCCCCCGAGCCCGCCCGTCCACGCGAGGACAGTACGAATGGTACTACGATTTGGTGTCGTCGACGATCTCGTAGTCTGCCTCGACGACGTCGTCCTCCGCTTTCTCCGAGGTAGCTCCCGCCCCGGCGGCGGCCTCCTCTCCCGCGGATTCCGCGGTCTGTTCCTTGGCGGCCTCGTAAATTGAAGCGCCGGCCGCGGAGTACGCCTGGCTGAGTTCCTCCAACCCCTTCTTGATCTCGTCTTTGTCGCCCGACTTCAGGGCGCTCTTTGCGGACTCGATGGCGCCGTTCAGTTGCTCTTTGTTGCTGTCGCTGAGCTGGTCGGACCACTCCTTGCTGTTCTTCTCGACTTCGTATACCAGCGCGTCGAGCCGGTTGCGGCTTTCGATTTCTTCCCGCCGCTCCTTGTCTTCCGACGCGTGCGCCTCGGCGTCCTTGACCATCTTGTCGATGTCGGCGTCGGACAGGCCGCTCGATGCTTCAATGCGGATCTTCTGCTCCTTGCCGGTCGCCTTGTCCTTTGCGGACACGTGCAAGATCCCGTTGGCGTCAATGTCAAACGTCACTTCGATTTGCGGCATGCCCCGGGGCGACGGCGGAATGCCGGTGAGCTGAAACCGTCCGATGGTCCGGTTGTTGATCGCCATCTCGCGCTCGCCCTGCAGCACATGAATCTCGACCGTCGTTTGATTGTCCTCGGCCGTTGAGAAGATTTCCGATTTCTTGGTCGGGATCGTCGTGTTCTTGGTAATGAGGACCGTCGTCACGCCGCCCAGCGTTTCAATACCAAGCGACAGCGGTGTCACGTCGAGGAGCAAAACATCCTTGACCTCGCCGCCGAGGACGCCTCCTTGAATCGCGGCCCCAATGCCGACCACCTCGTCGGGGTTCACACCCTTGTGGGGCTCGCTTCCAAAGAACTCCTTGACGACATCCTGCACCTTGGGGATTCGCGTCGAGCCGCCCACGAGAATCACCTCGTCCACTTCCGATGGGCTGATGCCTGCGTCCTCGAGCGCCTGCTTCATCGGCGGAATCGTTCGCTGAATCAGATCGTCCACGAGCTGCTCGAACTTGGATCGCGTGAGCGTGATGTTCAGATGCTTGGGCCCGGACTGGTCAGCCGTGATGAACGGAAGGTTGATCTCGGTCTGGACCGCGCTCGACAGCTCCATCTTGGCTTTTTCAGCCGCTTCCTTCAGACGCTGCAGCGCCATCGGGTCCTGGGACAAGTCGATGCCCTGGTCCTTTTTGAACTCGCCCACGAGCCACGTGATGATGCGATCGTCGAAGTAGTCGCCGCCAAGGTGGGTATCACCGTTGGTGGCTTTGACCTCGAAGACGCCCTCGGCCAGCTCCAGCACCGAGATGTCATACGTGCCGCCGCCGAGGTCGAATACGGCGATCTTCTCTTCTTTCTTCTTGTCGAGCCCGTACGCCAACGCGGCCGCCGTCGGCTCGTTGATGATCCGGAGCACGTCGAGGCCGGCGATCTTTCCGGCGTCTTTCGTCGCCTGCCGTTGCGCGTCGTTGAAATACGCCGGCACGGTGACGACGGCCTTCTCGACCTTGTGACCGAGGTAGTCCTCCGCGGTCTGCCGCATTTTCTGTAGGACCATGGCGGAGATCTCAGGCGGGGTGTAGGTCTTTCCCTGAATCTCTACCGCGGCGAGGTTGTTCTTCCCCGTTTTCACCAAGTACGGGACCCGCGCGGACTCGCTCTTTACCTCATCGACCCGACGGCCCATGAATCGCTTTATCGAGAACACCGTGTTCTTGGGATTCGTGACCGCCTGGCGCTTGGCGACCTGGCCCACCAGCCGCTCCCCGTCCTTGGTAAACGCGACCACCGACGGCGTAGTGCGGCCTCCCTCGGCATTGGGGATGACGACCGGGTCTCCACCTTCCATCACGGCGACGACCGAGTTGGTGGTCCCGAGGTCGATCCCGATGACTTTCTCTGGCATTCTTGGCTCCTTACGCCTTAAGTAGTCATGATGCGTGGTTTTTCATTCCTGTCGCAAGCGCAAGTGACGTACCACCAATACGCGCCATTTTGGCAGCTTCGCCGTCCGAGGCGCATGGTCACCTGCAAGCGAGCTATTCCACTGATTGACTTAGACTTACGTGCCCCGTAGGTTGGGGTCCCATGTTCCCTTATAAGGACGAAAATCCCACCCTCCGGCCTGCATACCTGACCGGGTCCGTCATTGTCGTCACCGTGTTGGTCTGGTTTGGCGTACAGGGAGCCGGCACCCAGCCCAACCTGGGGCAGTCGATCTGCCAGTTGGGGGCCATCCCGGGCGAATTGTTGGGGCGGGTTGCCGAGGGCACGCTCATCCCGATCGGGTCCAACCTCGCCTGTCGGGTCGGCGATGCCCCAGCCTGGTACACCGTGATCACCTCGGTTTTCCTGCACGGAGGGTGGTTTCACTTGATCGGAAACATGTGGTTTCTCTGGGTCTTCGGGAACAACATCGAAGACGTCATGGGTCCCGCCCGTTTCATTGTGTTTTACCTTGCCTGCGGTATTCTGGCTGCCATGGCGCAGATCCTGACGCAACCGTCCTCGCCGGTGCCTATGGTGGGCGCATCGGGTGCCATCAGCGGTGTCATGGGCGGGTACCTCGTGCTCTACCCGCGAGTCCGGGTGCACATGCTCGTGTTTCTCGGATTCTTCGTGACCACCGTTGCCGTGCCTGCGTACTTCATGCTGCTGTACTGGGCGTTCCTTCAGCTGCTTGGCGGGCTGCCCAGGCTTGGCGCCGAGGCAGGTGGAGGCGTGGCGTTCTTCGCCCATCTCGGCGGATTTGTCGCGGGGGTGGCGTTGATCAAGCTCTTTGTCAAGCAGCGCCTGGTAGATGCGCATCGCCGACACCTCGCGGTGCAGATTCATCGTCCGCCGCGTATCAGGTTCTGAATGTTCCTCGCGAAGATCATCGGGCGAGTCGTCGCGACCGTCAAGCAGGACACGTTGAGCAACCAGCCGTTGCAGTGGATCCAGCCCGTGGATGCGACGGGTCGAGAACGAGGGCAACCCGTGGTCGCCGTTGATCCTATCGGGTTGGGCCCGGGTGAACTGTGTTACTACATCACGGCGCGCGAAGCCTCGCTTGCGCTGGCCGAAACGTTCGTGGCGGTCGATGCGGGAATCGTTGGGAAAGTGGACCGGATCGACCTCCCTGAACTCGACCCCGAGCTGGAACCCTAGAGAGCCGTGTATATCGCGCGCGTCGTGGGCGACGTTGTGTCGACCCACAAAAACGACAGACTCGACGGAAAAAAGCTATTGTTGGTGCGGCGCCTCGGCCTGGACAACCAGCCGGATGGCTCGGTGGAGGTGATCGCGTTGGATGTGGTGGATGCGGGTGTGGGCGACCGGGTCCTGGTGGTCCAGGAGGGTAGTTCGGCGCGCAAGATTTTCAATGACAATCGCATCCCGGTACAGGCCGTGGTGGTGGGTGTCATCGACAGTGTGAACATCGGCTGAGCGGCCGGAAGAGGCACGTCATGAACCAACAGGAACTCGAGCAGATCGCAAACCTGGTGGTCGCGAAGCTCAATGCGTCCGGCACGAGCCGAGCCCGGAGAGGGATCGCGTCGCCGGCCCGCTCCCCCACCGCCGCCTCCGTGCCTGCGGTGGGGACCAGTCCGGGCGCGGCCAAACGGCTTTCCGAGCCCGATTTCGTTGCTTCGTCCCCGGATTCCCGAGCATCGCGCCGGGTAGCGGATTTCGTCGATCACACGCTGCTCAAGGCCGAAAGCACGAGGAAGGAGATCGAGAAACTCTGCGACGAGGCTCGACAGCATCGGTTTGCCGCGGTCTGCGTGAACGGCACCTGGGTCAAGTCCTGTTCCGAAGCGCTCAGAGGGTCTGGCGTCAAGGTGGCTGCCGTGGTGGGGTTCCCGCTGGGTGCCATGACGTCGGCAGCTAAGGCGCTCGAGGCACGAGAGCTGGTGGCTCTTGGGGCGGATGAGTTGGACATGGTCGCGCCAATTGGACACGTCCTCGATGAAGACTGGGACTACGTTCAGGACGACATTGCAGCGGTCGTCGAAGCAGCTCAAGGCCGCACAGTAAAGGTGATCCTCGAGACGGGGACGTTGGCGCCGCTTCAAATCGTCAAGGGATCGGCGATCGCGATGGAGGCCGGCGCGGCATATGTCAAAACGTCAACCGGGTTTCATCCCTCCGGCGGCGCCACCCCCGAAGCGGTCGCGCTGATGCGGCTTGCCGTGGGTGACCGCCTGGGCGTCAAGGCTGCGGGTGGCGTGCGTGACTGTGCGGCGGCGCTCCGCATGATTGCGGCCGGCGCGAGCAGGATCGGCACCTCGAACGGAGTCAATTTCGTGGAGTGCATCGGTGCGGGCCCGGCGCCGCTCCAGCGACTGCTGGCGGATCCGGAAGCCCATGAAGCGGTGTGCCGCACCGGCACCTGCGGCGGCGTGTACTAAGGCCTCCGCGGGTATGTCAAACACTCGATGAGCGAGATCCTGGTTTTCATTGACGAGCGGCCGACGCCGGTTTCAGCGACGGCAACCGTGTTACAGGCTGTCGCAACGGTCGATGCCGACGCCGCTCAAGCGATTCAGGCTCGGCGCGC
>JBFHWR010000226.1:0-6531 GCA_041599395.1 Gemmatimonadales bacterium
ACCTCTGCCGCGGTCCCCACGTTCCCAGTACCGGGCGAATCAAGCACTTCAAGCTGTTACACGCGGCGGGCGCCTACTGGCGCGGTGATTCCAACCGGCAAATGCTCCAGCGGATCTATGGAACCGCCTGGTTCAGCAAGACAGACTTGGACGCGTATTTGCGCCGTCTGGAAGAGGCGGAAAAACGTGATCATCGCAAACTCGGCAGGGAACTCGACCTGTTCAGTATTCAGGAGGACGTCGGTCCGGGGCTGGCTCTCTGGCACCCACGCGGCGCCGTCGTGCAGTTCGAGCTTCGGCGCTTCATCGAAGACGAGGTGTTGAAGCGCGGGTACGATCTCGTCTACACGCCGCACGTCACGCGGGAAGATCTGTTCTTCCGGTCTGGGCACCTGCCGCTCTATGAGAGCCACCAATTCCCCGCAATGGCGGCCGGCGAAGGGGAATCGGAAGAGGTGCGCTATCGGGTGAAGCCGATGAATTGCCCGATGCACACACTCATCTACGCATCGAGGCAGCGATCGTACCGCGACCTCCCGATCCGGTTAGCGGAAATTGCCAATGTGTATCGGAACGAGCTGTCCGGAACGCTGCATGGGCTGCTTCGCGTTCGGGGCCTCAGCATGGATGACGCGCACGTGTTCTGCCGCGAGGACCAGATCGAAGCGGAAATCATTGGTATGATGGATCTGGTTGATTTCGTGTTGAACAAGACCTTCGGCTTCGAATACAGCATCGACTTGTCCACGCGTCCCGAGAAGAAGATCGGGACGGATGCGATGTGGGAAACCGCCGAGCGCGCGCTCCAGCGCGCGCTTGACCATCAGAATCTGACGTACGGAATCGACGCGGGCGGCGGCGCCTTTTACGGCCCCAAGATCGACGTGAAGCTGCGAGATGCCATCGGGCGGTACTGGCAGGTCCCGACGATCCAGTTGGATTATCAGTTCCCGGAACGCTTCCAGCTCGAGTACACCGGCGCCGACAACAAGCCGCACCGGCCGATCATGATTCACCGCGCAATCTATGGCACGTTTGAACGATTCGTCGGTTGCCTGATCGAGCACTTCGCTGGTGCGTTTCCCGTCTGGCTGTCGCCGGAGCAAGTGCGGGTGATTCCCATCTCGGACGATCAGGCGCCAACGGCGCACGAGATCAGCGACCGGCTCCGTCGGGGGGGGATCCGGTCGCACGCCGACGACCGAAGCGAGACCCTCAATTACCGCATCCGTGACGGGGAGCTCATGAAGGTTCCATACATGGCCATTGTCGGGAAGCAAGAGGTCGGGTCGGGGTCGGTAGCCGTACGCACGCGCGGCGCCGAGGAGAAACAACGTGAGATGCCTGTCGAGCAGTTCGAGCGCGTCGTGCTCGAGCAGATTCGCGAGCGCGCGCTGGCGCCGCAATGACGTGGGTTGAGTCAGTTTCGACGCCCCATTACCTTTGTGCCGGCCGTCTCACGGCGCTTCCTGTCCCGAGCATCTCAGCGTACATAGCACGAGTGGGGTAACTGCACCGTATGTCGAGAAAAGATACGAGCCCGGTCTTGGTCAGTGCGGCTCGCACGCCCGTGGGGAGATATCTCGGGGGGCTGAGTCCCCTGAAGGCGCCTGCGCTGGGTGCGATTGCCATTCGCGAAGCCGTCGCGCGGGCGAACGTGGATCCAAACGCCATCGACGATGTCATCATGGGCAACGTCGTGCAGGGGGGAGTGGGGCAGGCGCCGGCACGTCAGGCGGCTATCGGCGCGGGGCTCCCGGGGACGGTGCCGGCGGTGACGGTCAACAAGGTGTGCGGTTCGGGGCTGAAGGCGGTGATGCTTGCCGCGCAAGCGGTCCGTGCCGGTGACGCGCACTGTATCGTCGCCGGTGGCATGGAATCGATGTCCAACGCGCCGCACTACGTCTTCGGCATGCGCGCGGGCGTCAAGTACGGGAATCAGACCCTGGTTGATGGCGTTCAGCACGACGGCTTGTGGTGTTCGTTTGGCGACTGCGTCATGGGGAGCTATGCGGAGTACACCGCGGAGAAGGCGAACGTGACGAGGGCGCAACAGGACGAGTTCGCGCTGGGGAGTCACCGAAAAGCGGTGGCCGCCATGGAGGGGTGCAAGTTCGCTGCGGAGATCGTTCCGGTCGAGGTACCGGGCCGGAAAGGCACGACCGTGATCGATCGTGACGAGGGGCCCAGACCGGACACCTCGCTCGAGGCACTGGCAACGCTACGGCCCGCATTCCAAAAAGATGGAACGGTGACGGCGGGCAACGCGCCCGGGTTGAACGACGGCGCGAGCGCGCTCGTGGTGACGTCGGAAGCGTTTGCAGAAGCGCACGGTCTCCAGGTGTTGGCAAAGATCACCGGATACGCGGCGGGTGGTGGGGAACCCAGAGATCTGTTCTTCGCTCCGATTGTCGCGGTGCAGAACTTAATGGACAAGACGGGCTCCACGATCGACGCATACGACGTGATCGAAGCAAACGAAGCGTTTGCGGCTCAGGCGCTGGCTGACGGGGCTGCACTCGGCTGGGACTGGGATCGGGTGAACGTGCACGGTGGCGCCATCGCGTTGGGGCATCCGATCGGAGCGAGCGGCGCGCGTATTCTCACGACGCTCCTGTTTGCCATGCGAGACCGGCAGGCTCGCAAGGGCCTGGCCACCTTGTGTCTCGGTGGCGGGAACGCGGTCGCGATGGAGGTGGAACAACCCTCATGAATACCATTCGATCGACCTACCTCGAGGCGGTGCGCACCATGCCCATCCGTCGCGCCGTCGCAGTCCTGGCCGGCGCCCTGGTGGTGGCGTTCGCCGCGCAGGCCGCTATTCCGCTCCCCGGCACGCCGGTTCCCATGACATTTCAGGTCCCGGCGGTGCTGATCGTCGGGGGGCTGTTGGGGCCGCGCTGGGGAGCGCTGAGCCTGGTCACCTATCTGGTGCTCGGAGCAACGGGGCTCCCGGTATTTGCGCCGGGTGGGGTCCCAGGGGTGGGCCGGCTGTTCGGTCCGACCGGCGGATATTTGCTTGCGTTCCCCCTGGCAGCCGGGCTCATGGGACGGGTGACCGATGGCCGCCGCCTGCTGCCTCTCGTGCTGGGCCTCGTGGTCGGCGCATCGACGATTCACGCCGGGGGTGTTGCGCAGCTCGCGGTGTTGGGAGGCGATGTTGGGAGCGCGGTTCAACTCGGGTCGCTCCCGTTTTGGCTTGGCGATCTCGTCAAGCATACAGTCGCTGGACAGATCGTCAGGCGTTTCGGTTCGAGAACGCGCGCGCTCCTTTGAACGCGCGTTTTTTTTGAGCGAATGACAACGCCGCTTCGTGCTGTCGGCGCCGTTACCGCCTATTACGGTACGGTCGTGGCTCTCGCCCTCCTTGTCGCGGCTGTCGTATCGGCTCTTTGGGTTCCGGCTGCGGACGACGTATTGATGACCTCGGCGGTGCTCGTCACGGCGGCGGTGATCGTCAACACGGTCATGGTTCGTCGCCGCATCGCAACGTGGGGCATGCTCGGATGGCCCCGCATGCGAATCGGCGTCCGCGGCTTCGCCCTCGGTCTGTGCGTCGGGTTGGCCATGGCAGTCGGCGCCGTCGCCCTCTCGGTGGGACTTGGCGGGGCCGAAGTGACGCGGACGAATGGCACGCTGCCGGACTATCTCGGCGCCGTGGCGTCGGTCGGTTTTGTTCTCGTGCTCGCCGCGCTTGCGGAAGAGCTGTTGTTCCGGGGCTATCCGCTCAGCCGGCTGGCCGAGGCGCTTGGGAAAGTGCGCGCGAGCCTGGGTCTCGCCGTACTGTTTGCGCTGGTGCACGCCTTCAATCCCGAACTGTCGGTTCTGGGGCTGGTGAATATCGGGTTGGCCGCACTCGTGCTGAGCGGCGCGTTCTTTACGTCGGGCGCACTGCCGACGGCGTGGGGCCTCCACTTGGGGTGGAACGGTGGCTTGAGTCTTGGAGCGGATGCGCCGGTGAGCGGTGTGGAGTTTGGCGTGCCCGGGATCGACTTTGTGATCGGCGATCCTGCGTGGTTGACCGGCGGTGGGTTTGGCCCGGAAGGCGGCCTCGCGGCGACCACGGTCATGGCAGCGGCTCTTGCCGGCTTTGCGCGGTTCGTGGTTCGAGCGGAGGTGTTGAGATCGTGAGGCGAATGGCGGTCATTGGCGCCGGAACCATGGGGAACGGCATCGCACACGTGTTTGCTCAGCACGAATGGGGCGTCACCCTGATCGATGTCGAGCCGGGGCAGCTCGAGAAGGCGCGGGAGACCATCCGCAAGAACCTGAACCGGCAGGTGAAGAAAGGTACGGTCACGGAGGGTGAATCCAGTGACACGTTGCGCCGCATCGTCACGAGCGGCGCGCTGGACGAAGCATGCAACGCCGAGCTCGTGGTAGAGGCGGCCAGCGAGTCGCCGGACATCAAGTTCTCGGTGTTCGAGGAACTTGATCGGATCGCTCCCGCCGGAGCAGTGCTTGCGACCAACACGTCTTCCATTTCGATCACGGAGATTGCCGCGCGGACGTCCCGACCCGATCGGGTCATCGGCATGCACTTCATGAACCCCGTGCCGGTTATGACGCTTGTAGAGATCATCCGCGGTCTTGGCACGTCCGATGACACCACGGCGACGGTCGTGGAGGTCACCAAGCAGCTTGGCAAGACGCCGGTTGAGGTGAACGACTATCCGGGTTTCGTCTCCAATCGGGTGCTCATGCCGATGATCAACGAGGCCGTCTTCTGCGTGATGGAAGGCGTGGCGGAGCCTGAGGCGGTGGACGCCGTCATGAAACTGGGGATGAACCACCCGATGGGACCGCTGGCGCTGGCCGATCTCATCGGGTTGGACGTGTGTCTCTCGATCATGGATGTGCTGCATGCGGGACTGGGCGATTCCAAGTACCGTCCGTGTCCCTTGCTGCGGAAGATGGTTGCGGCCGGCCGCTTGGGACGGAAGACAGGACGAGGATTCCATGAGTACTCCTGAGCTGACCGTGGGTCTCGAGGACCAGCGCCGCGAAATCGTCGGCCTCGCGCGTGAATTTGCACAGAACGAAATCGCTCCCGGGGCGGCCGAGCGCGACAGGACCTCAGCGTTTTCGCACGACCTGCTGCGCAAGATCGGGGAACTGGGATTCTTCGGGATGCTGATCCCGGAGGAGTACGACGGGCTCGGGCTCGATATGCTGACGTACCTCATGGTCATCGAAGAGTTCTCCGCCGCGGATGCCTCGATTGCGATTTCGCTGTCCGTGCACAACTCGCTCCCGGCCCGCATGCTCATTGCGCATGGCACGGATGGACAGAAGACGCAGTGGCTCACGCCCATGGCACGTGGAGAAGTATTGGCGGCATTCTCGCTGTCCGAGGCGGACAGCGGTTCCGATGCGGTCAGCCTGCGGGCGCAAGCGACGCGGGACGGCGACGCGTGGGTCTTGAATGGCACCAAGGCGTGGGTGACCAACGGTGACACCGCGGGATTGATCGTGGCGATGCTGCGGACGGATACGGCCGGCGACCGAAAAGGAGCCGCCGGCATCTCCGCGTTCCTGGTTCCCGCCGGCACACCGGGCGTCGAACCGGGGAAGCCCGAAGACAAGATGGGTCTCCGATCGTCTCATACGACGACTGTCACCTTTCGAGACGTGCGGTTGGGACCCGAGCACTTGCTCGGCACAGAGGGATCGGGACTCCGGCAGGCGCTGGGGGCGTTGGATCACGGGCGCTTGGGGGTCGCTGCGCAGGCCGTTGGCATTGCGCAGGCCGCGCTCGACTACGCCATCACGTACAGCCGTGAACGGAAGCAATTCGAGACACCGATCAAGGACTTCCAGGCGATACAGTTCAAGCTCGCCGACATGGCTACCCGGGTTGCGGCTAGCCGCGCGTTGCTGCACGACGCCGCGACCGCTGCGGATCGTGACGACAAACGACGCGCCTTATCGAGTATGGCCAAACTGTTCGCGACCGAGACGGCGATGTGGGTGACGACTGAGGCGGTACAGGTCTTCGGCGGATATGGGTACATGCGGGATTATCCGGTGGAGCGCCTTTTCCGAGACGCGAAAGTGACGGAGATCTATGAAGGAACCAATGAGATTCAGCGAATCGTTATCGCTCGATCACTCCATGCCGACGGTCTTCAATGAGACCAGTTCGCTAGACGAGCACCTATTCGACTTCATCGCTGAAAACAACCACGAGCAAGTGAGCTTTGCGTGTGACCCAGAGTCCGGGTATCGCGGGATCATCGCGATCCACAATACGACGCTGGGCCGGGCGCTGGGTGGAACGCGGTTCTGGAATTACTCCAGTGATGCAGAAGCGCTCACCGACGTGCTGCGGCTGTCTCGGGGAATGACGTATAAAGCCGCCGTTGCCGGTCTCAATCTCGGCGGAGGCAAGAGCGTCATCATCGGTGACAATTCCACGCGGGATCGGGAGGAGATCTTCAAGGCGCACGGCCGGCACGTGGAGTTCATGAAGGGGCGCTATATCACCGCAGAAGACGTCGGAACCAGCACTGACGACATGGAGTGGGTCCG
>JBFHWR010000227.1:0-6494 GCA_041599395.1 Gemmatimonadales bacterium
CAGACGGATGCGGCCAAAACGTTGATCGAGGCGGGAGCCACTCTGGACCAGCGGAACAACGACGGATCGACGGCGCTCATTACCGCGGCCTTCTTCGCACGCGCCGACATCGTCGAGATGCTCCTGGCGGCAGGGGCCGACAAAAGCATCAGGAACAACACCGGATCGACGGCGCTCGACGTGGTCAGCGCTCCCTTTGAGGTCATGAGAAACATTTACGACTTCGTCGGCGCCGCACTCGCACCGTACGGGTTGAAGCTGGATTACGAGCGCATCGAGGCGACGCGTCCCAGAATCGCGGAGATGCTGCGGTAGCGGACGACCGGCAATTCGCGACTACTGATTGATGCCGCCGACGCCGAATTACTGCCGCTCGTGAATGATGTGCGGGCCCGTCAACCCGCCTAACCGCCACGCCGTCTAACCGCCAACCCGCCTGACCGCCGGCGATCGCGCCAGCTGTTTCTCCAGCTCTTCCAGGGATACGCCCTTCGTTTCCGGCATCAGGCGCCAGACGAACAGCAGTTGTAGCACCATCATGAAGGCGAAGAACGCAAAGGCCATTCCCGGATTGCCCGCATCACCCAGCACCGCCGGCATGAACACCGTGATCAGCGCAGCAAGCACCCAATGCGTCGAACTGCCGAACGACTGGCCCTTGGCCCGGAGATGGTTCGGGAATATCTCCGAAATGAACACCCAGATCACCGCCCCCTGTCCCACTGCGTGGGCGGCGATGAACAGGAACAGGAAGATCGGCACCGTCATGCCGGTCCGCCCCAAGAAGAATGCCGCTGCCACCGAACTCAACGAAACGATGTAACCGACCGACCCGATATACATGAGCACTCGGCGACCCAGTCGATCGATGAGATAGAGACCGAGTAGCGTGAAGATCAGGTTGGTGACCCCAATCCCCACGCTGCTCAGCAGCGCGGTGCTGGCGCCGAGCCCGGCTTCTTCGAAGATGCGGGGTGCGTAATAGAGAAACGCGTTGATCCCCGACAGTTGATTGAAGAACGCAATCAGAAAGGCCAGCATCAGGGGGAAGCGATACTTCGGCTGGAAAATGCCCTCGTGGCGCTGGGCGCCCTCGATGTCGTCCTGCATCGCGTTCAGCACGAGCGTGGCATCCTGGCCGGGGTTGACCATCTCCAAGATCTTCCGTGCGCCCTCCCGGTCTCCCCGGTTGACCATCAACCATCGCGGGCTGTTGGGCACACCCAGCACCAGTAGCGTGTATACGAGAGCCGGGACAGCTTCCACCCCCACCATCCAGCGCCAGGCCTGGTCACCCATACCCTGCAACGAATAGTTCGAGACGAATGCGACGAGAATCCCGAACACGATGTTGAATTGATAGAGCGCCACTAACCGTCCGCGTCGGTCGGGGGGCGCAATCTCCGAGACGTAGGCAGGAGCGGCGATCGTGGACGCGCCCACGCCTAATCCTCCGAGAAATCGGAAAATCGAGAACGTATAAGGATCCAACGCGAGGGCCGAGCCCACCGCGGACCCGAGGTAGAGCACGCCGATCCAGAACAGCGTCCGCTTCCGCCCCAGCCGGTCTGTGGGAACGTTCCCAAAGATGGCGCCGATGACCGTGCCCCAGAGCGCCATCGACATGACGACGAATCCGTGAAACAGGTCCGACGTCCCCCAGAGTTCCTGCATTTGTTGATCGGCGCCGGAGATGACCACAGTGTCAAAGCCGAACAAGAAGCCCGCGAGGGCGACGGTTACGGACCAGAAAAGCAGCTTGTTGTGTATGGGAGAGCCGCCGTTCATTGCGCGCGCTTTCTTGGGGAAGTGGGGGGACGGCATGTTTGAGAAAATTGCGCTCGGCTGATGGTGGCGTCCAGACCGGTGCCACGTCCGACCTTCCCAGCGACGAGACCCGGAACTCACATGCATGTCTCGACGCGTCGTCAAAACACGACATCCGATCGACAGGCGTCACGCAGTTCGCTTGCGCCCCCCACGTGAGGTCGTGTAAGCTATCTCCGCCCCAACCGGTTCGGACGCCGATGACCACGCAAGGCGGACTAACGGTTATTACGCGGATCAAGCGCGGCCACGCCGATGCGCTTCAGACACTGTTGGAAGAAATCGGCGCGGACCCTCGACAGAACGACCTGGTACCCTTTGCCAGGCTGGCCACCATTCACTTCGCGCGATGGGTGATCTTACCCGAGGAAGAAAATGAGCCCGGCGGGCCCGGGTTCGCAGCGCAGCTCGTGCTGTCCACCAGCTTCGATGGTGCGCTGGACGAGCACTTGAGCGAGTTGGTCGACGTGGCGGGAGCAGGCCTCAATACGGTGTACGGGCACTGCGAGGGATATCCGGACCCAAAAGAGCTGACGGCGCAGCGCACCATCGCGTATCTCAAGGATCATGCCGCAGCCATCGACACGTTTTACGTGGGCGCGCCGGGGCTGTCCGTCGATCAGATCCACACGGAGGACACGCTCCGGACGGAGATGGAAAACTTCCTCGACAGTGAAGCCAAGAAGAGTGGCCCGTGGTCCAATCGGACTCCAGCGCAGGTGCGGAGCAGTCTCAAGCAGTTTGTGAAGAACCGGGCGGATCTCAACTGGGCGCTCCAATCGCCTGGACAGCGCGTTCGCACGCTCCCGTGGTACGGGTGGGTGGTGACTGCTCTCGTGATTCTCCTCGCATCGCCCGTGATCGCGGCGTGGCTCGTCGTGGTGCGGTTGCATGAGTTGCGCGACCCGGTACCGACGCCGACCCGTAAGCGGAGGCTGTGGCGCAAGCCCGCCCCACCACCGGTTCTCACGCCGCAAGCCGCCGTCCGCCAAATGGCACTCGAACAGACCATCCGGGCCGTGACCCGCCGGGAAGATCACACGGTGCAGAACCAGTTGAGCCATATTGTCCAGCTGAAACCCGGCTGGTTCCGGCTCGCCACGCTGAGAATTGTGCTCAAGATTCTGAACTTCGGCGCGCACCGAATCTATAATCAGGGTAATCTCCTTGGTGTGTCCACGCTTCACTTTGTGCGCTGGCTGATCATCGACGAGGGACGGCGCCTGCTGTTCCTGACGAATTACGACGGGAGCATGGGGAGCTACATCGGCGATTTCATCAACAAGTCGTGGCAAATCCCGTCGGCCCTCACGGGTATCTGGAGCAACACGCGAAACTTCCCCAAGACGCGGTGGCTCGTGCTCGATGGCGCGCGTGACATTCCCCGTTTCACGGACTTCTTGCGCGAGCACCAGGCGGACACGCCGGTGTGGTACAGCGCGTACGAGCGGTTGACGACCGGTAACATCGTGAACAACGCCAGGCTCAGGCGCGGACTCAGTGATCAGCCGAGCGAGCAGGAGACCGCCGCATGGTTGCGAAGATTTTAGTCATGTCGTTGCCGTCGGATGCAGAGACCGATGCTCGACCTCGGTGACGTCCAGGGAATCATCAGGCGCGGCTACGGAGACATGCATCATGCCTGCTTCGTCTTGCTCCGCGTGCAGGATGTTGCCGCTGCAAAGGCGTGGCTGGGCGACGTCATTGGGCAGATCACCAGTGGCGAGGAAAAACCACCAGACGGTCGCCTCAACATCGCCTTTACCTACGCGGGACTCGAGGTGCTCGGGCTCGCGCGCGAGGACCTCGCCGCGTTCTCCAGGGAGTTCCGAGAGGGAATGACGACGGAGCACCGCAGCCGCATACTCGGCGACTACGGAACCAGCGCGCCGGAGAAGTGGGAGTGGGGCGGGCCGAACAACCCGGCGGTGCACATCGTCCTCCTGCTCTATGCGCCGAGTGAAGCGAGGCTGGCGGCACAGCGGGAATCGCTGCGCGCGGCGTTCCGGGCCGGCTGCGCGGAGATCACGACGCTTGCGACCATACGACTCAAGGATCGGAAGGAGCACTTCGGCTTTCGCGACGGCATCAGTCAACCCGAAATTGCCGAGTTCGAGAGAGATGGTGCGCCAAACAATACGGTTCCCGCTGGCGAGTTTCTGCTCGGCTGGCCGAATGAGTCTCGGCGATTCGCCGAGGGCCCGCGCGTGTTCGGTCACAACGGGAGCTACCTCGTGTTTCGCCAGCTTGCACAACACGTTGAAGAGTTCTGGCGCTTCGTTGCGGACGCGTCCCGACATTCGCAGGGCGCCACCCCCGTCGAGGCGGGCGTCAAGTTGGCCGCCAAGATGGTCGGGCGCTGGCCCAGTGGCGCTCCCCTCGTGCGATATCCATCCCACGACCCGGACTACGGTAAGAGAGAACCCGACCTACCATCCGACCGGGAGAACGATGCCTTCGGGTATCACGACGTGGACGCCTACGGTGACCGATGTCCCATCGGCTCGCATATCCGGAGATCGAACCCACGTGACTCGCTCGATCCTGGGCCGCGTATATCGACCCGCAACTCCAACCGCCACCGTATCCTGCGGCGCGGTCGTGCGTATGGGGCACCCATTGCGCCGTCCATGGAGCCGGCTGACATCCTGGCCGCCGAGGAGGCCGACCGTGGAGAACGTGGCTTGCACTTCCTGTGCTTCAACGCCGACCTCGCTCAGCAATTTGAGTTCGTGCAGCAGAACTGGATCAACAACCCGAAATTTGAAGGATTGACTTACTCCGCCGCCGATCCAATCTCCGGAGCGCACGACGTTGATCACCCGGAGTACACCGGCACGTTTACCGTGCAGTCCTTCCCGGTCCGGCAGCGGGTGACCGGAGTGCCGCGATTCGTGGACGTGCGTGGGGGAGCCTACTTCTTTATGCCCGGGATCCGAGCGCTGAAGTACGTGATTACGGAGGGGTCGCTGCTCCCGGCGTAGCGTTTTCGCTGAATCAATGCTCGCAGCTCGCTGTAGCCCACACCCCTGTCGTAGTGGTCCATGACGTGGACCGCGTATACTCACGGCGGTTTTCAGGGCAAAGGGTCGGGTTCTTACCTCTCCCGCCGTTGCTCAAGAAACTCTAGCAGTTTCCACTGCTCGCGGTCTGGGAGTTTGCGCCTCGCTGCGCTACTCCCGTGCGAACAGCGGTGTCAGCTCAACGATGCAGTCGTGTGCGGCCCCTACGGGTTTCCAGACAACCTGCTCTCGTGCCACCTCCGGAAACGTAGCGGCGGGGGTCCACACCTCGACGGCCCGCGCGTCGGGGTCAACGATCCAGTAGAGCGGGATACCCACCTCTTGATACAATCGGCGCTTTGTGAAGCGGTCGTACCTCATGGTGGACCGGCTCAGCACTTCGATCGCCAACAGGAGATCCTGCATCTTGCTCCAATCGAACGTGCGCGCCTCGTCCGGGGTGACGACGAACAGATCGGGCTGCACCAGCACCCCAGGCCCCCACGAGATGTTCGCTGGAGAAGAGAACAGATGGCCGACGGGATGCGTTGCGAGAAACGACCTCAACGTGGCCCGCAGGCGGTCGATCACCTCCTGATGCCACGCTGTTGGAGCGGGCGTCACCAGCAGCTCCCCGTGGACCGTCTCGTACCGGTTGCCGTCGTCGGGAAGCGCTCTGACCATCTCGGCCGAAAAGTAGACCGGCGCTGCCATGCCCATAACGTCGCCTCGGCGTGATAGAACAGGCAAGGTCGTGACACGCGCCATCATCGTCTGACCGGCGCGCCTCACCAACATCATTCCGATGCAGTGGTGGACCAAGAGTGAACAAACCTATGAAGAAGGAAGGAGTCTTGAAGGTGCTCCCTCCCGGTGTGTGTAGCGGGTTGCGGTAGGGTCTCTGTGGCTCCTCCGTGACCTCGTGTTATCCTACTACCATCAATGAGGCGTATTTCAATCTATCTTGTTCGGTGAAGGGCTGTAGTCATAATCGGGGATCGGTGCATATCACGACGAGTTCGACGACACGTTGGTTTGGGAGCTGAACACCGGTGATCTTTGAACTCACGGCTTGCCAGGTGGGCTAGCTTTCCCCTTCACCGCGAGGGCAGCGTCGCTGGCCAACCGCCGGAGCGTTTCGGTGGGCATCTCGGTTCCTGCTCGCACGACCAGAATGTCGTTGGCGATCTCTGGATCGACCGCTAGCTCGGTTTCACCAACCTGGATGACACAGGCGGGACGTTGCTGCAGGACGGTCACTTCGACGCCAGGCGCCATTCCGAACACCGCCAACGTGTTTAGTCGTGAAGAGGCACCTCCACCAACGCACATCACAACCGCCGCCTCCCCGACCGCCAGGTCGCTTATCATCACGACATTCTCCGGTAGGTCGGGTTGGGAAGGGGTGTCACGGCTCCACAGGCGCCGCATCCACGAGACTCGGCGTGGCTTGAGCGGGAATTCGTATTCGCAGCTCGGGCAGCGCAGCATATTGCACAACGCACCTAGCGGACATCCGTGCACGCAAAGTGTATCATCTCGCTCAAACTCAAACCCGCAGAGCGGGCAGCTTATGTATTGAGCAACCATTTCCCGATGTAGTTGAGTGTTCCACCAACAAGGAAGGCGAACGGAAAAACGAACCCCGCGATGGCCCACGCCGTC
>JBFHWR010000228.1:0-6488 GCA_041599395.1 Gemmatimonadales bacterium
CGTCGGCATCCTCGACACCGGGATCATAGCGCGGGACACTCGCTGCCCACGGCTCTTCGGGGTCGTCTTCCACCGCCTGGAGCTGTTCGAGGGGCAGCAGTGCAAACAGGCGACACTGCAGGCCTGGATCTTCTTCCACCGCCGCAAGGGCGAGTCGGACCGGCGAATCGAACACGTTGCGGGCCGTCAGTTCGGCGAGTGCCTCGGGAGTCACGGCGCTCCGGGCGATCAATCGATTGTCGAAAAAGGTCCCCATGCACACCATCCCTTCCGGCATCCGGTCGTCTTCCACTTCGGATACGCGGAGGGCTACCGGTTCTTGCGTCGAGACGAACGCTACCGGCGTCTCCGGCTGTTCGTCCTCGCCGGGGTCAAATCCACTGGGTACGTCCATCAGCCCTCTTCATCGAATGTGGCAGGCTCGCTCCCGAAAGGTACGCACTCATCGAATGGGACCCAAGCTCTTTTGCACGCTGCCCGTGTCCGTTGCCAAAACTAAGTGCGTCCCGACCAGCGCGCGCAGTGGCAGGCGTCACCAGGGGCCGGACCGGTCGCGCCTCCCGCCGCCATGGACAGCGAACATGCACCGGGTCACCTTCCTGAGTATCGCCAATTCCGGGCAAAGCAATGAGGTGTCGACAGCTCCTTTGTTGGGCCGTGACGGTCGAGCTTTACGATGCGAGCGGCGCCGCGCGGCGGACGACATGACGGTCTCGCACGATGATCGGTTGCGCATCACGTACCAGTTGGCTCCCCAGTCGGGCCTCGATCCCAAAGCCGTCGCGGAGGACATCGCGTTGGAGCAGAGTGTCGAGTTGCCGCGCCGCTGTCTCAAAACCGGAGCCGAGGGGCACATGGTCGGCCAGGTTGAGGACATCGCGGCCGACCGCGGTGGATCGCGGGTCGTTGTCTCGTTCCACCCCGGGCTCGTGGGTGGGGACGTTCTCCAGCTTGTGAACGTTCTGTTCGGAAATATCTCGTTGAAGAGGGGAATTCTGATCGTTGCGGTCGAGTGGCCGCTCGCTCTGCTGGGTGAATGGAGTGGCCCGCGCTTCGGCACTGCCGGAGTGCGTGCCTTGTGTAGGGCGGATCCGGAGCGGCCGCTCGTGTGTGCAGCCCTGAAACCGGTGGGCTTGTCGGCGAGAGAACTGGCTCGACGGTGCTTCACGTTTGCCGCTTCCGGCGTTGATATCGTGAAGGATGATCATGGATTGACCGATCAGGCCGCGGCTCCGTTCCGCGAACGGGTCGAGCGATGCCAAGAGGCCGTCGAACGGGCGAACGGTGCGAGCGGTGGGCATTCCGTGTACTTCCCAAACGTCACCGCACCGCGGCCCGAGCTCGACGAGCGATTGACCATTGCCAGGGCGGCCGGGTGTCGGGGGGTGTTGGTGAGTCCGCTCCTGGTCGGGCTGGGCACGCTTCACTGGATTTCGGATCGGGCGGAGTGCCCACTGCTGTCTCACCCGGCCATGGCAGGAGCATTCTTCGGGGGCACGCATGGTATCGCGCCGGATGTTCTGCTTGGAACGCTGTTCCGAATTGCGGGCAGCGACGGCGTGATTTATCCCAACGTGGGCGGCCGCTTCAATCTGACCGCGGATGACTGCACGGCGATCAATGCGCGCCTCCGGGAGCCGCTGGGGCCGGTCTGCCCGAGCTTCCCCGTGCCCGGAGGCGGGATCGATGTCCAGCGGGCGCCGGAATGGATACGCCGCTATGGGCCCGACACGATTCTGTTGATCGGGGCAAGCCTGTACGAGCAGTCGGATCTGAAGCGCGCAACCGAAGCGCTCGTGCGGGCTGTGAGACGCGGCGCGTCGGTTCGAGGCGAGTGATTCTGGGACTACCGCGTGAAGGCGCTCCGGACGACGAACCACACATTCGCTGGCCGCTCGGCCAGCCGGCGCACGTACCACGGAAACCATGCCGTTCCATAACTGATGAGCACGCGCACGGCATAGCCGTCTCGCGCGAGTGCGCGCTGCTGCTCGCGTTCAATCCCGTAGAGCATCTGAATCTCAAACGCCTGACGAGGTAACCCCCGCTCTGACGCGGCGTGCAGAATCGACTTGACGAGGCGCATGTCGTGGGTACCAAAGGCCGGTGCGCATGACCGCGCGTCCGCAGCGGCGTCCACCATGCGGTAGGCGAGCGTCAAGTAGTTGTCGTCCACATCCCGCTTCTTGGGGAATGCGACGCTCGGGGGTTCACGGTACGCCCCCTTGACCAAACGAATGGCCGGTCGCAGCGGGAGCAGTCGCTCCAGGTCATCGCGCGTGCGACGAAGGTACGACTGGAGACAGAGGCCCACATTGTCGTGTTTCTCCCGTAGCCGTTCGAAGAGCCGGATCGTCGCCTCGGCATCTCGGGAACTCTCCATGTCCATCCATACGAAGTTTCCGCGTGCACCGGCGTGCTCGAGCAAGCAAGTCAGATGCCCATGCGTGCTCTCGACGTCGAGTTCCAGCGCAAGCTGAGTCGGCTTGACCGAGATCTGCACGGGTATTCGCGTCCTGTGGATGTGGTCGAGAACGTCGATGTACTGTCTGGTGACCTGCTCGGCTTCCTCGAGTTCCGTGACGTACTCGCCGAGCAGCGTCACCACGCTCGAGATCTCCGCGCGGCTCAAGTTTTGTGCGACTGACAGGGCGGCTTCCGCGGTTTCGCCGGGCATGAACCGACTCACCGCCCGCGACGCGAACCAGCTCCCGCGAAATCGTCGCTCGATCCAACTGTTGTCGGAAGCCCACAACAGGAACCTGCGACTCAGTCCCATTCAATCGGCGTCCGCATTTGCGCGCGAGTTGTGCATCATCTGGAGCTGTCGGTGTTCGATCGCCGTGCATCGATCCTGGACCACCTTGATTCCGGCCTCGGCTAATGCCCGCGCCGCCTGGTCATTGCGGATGCCAAGCTGGAACCAGACTCCCCGCGGCCGGGCTGCAATGAGATCGGGCACATGTGCCGGAATGTCCGGGGCCCGTCGAAACACGACGACCAGGTCAACGGGCGGCGGGACGCCTGCTACGGAACGATAGATGGGCTCGCCAAGAATCTCGGTGACCTCCGGGTAGTACACGGGCACGGGGATGATGCGGTAACCCTGCTCTTGGAGATATCGGGGCACGGTGAACGCCGGCTTTGGGTCGCGGTATTGCGGCTTGATCCCCACAACGGCAAGCCGATGCGACGTCGCCAAGAGGTGCAACACGTCCTTTGGTTCTTCGATGAGATTGGCGCGCCAGTTGGCGTTCACGAACCGGAGGTGTGGCGCTCGAGGTGTTCGATACGCGCGCGCACATCGGTGGGGATGGGAACCTTGATGTGCTTGGTATAGTCAAAGGTCACGATCACTCCGCGCCCCTCGGCGGCGGTCGCGTCATGCGCCCGCGAGACCACCCGATACAGCATGGTGAATCGGTCTTCCCGGATCTGGTCTGCCCGGGCACCGGCCACCACCGTATCGGGGTAGTGCAGCGGCAGCCGAAAGCGGCATTCGGTTGAATGCAGGATTGCCCCGATCCGATCGCTGTCGTATGACTCAATGAGCCCGCATCGTTCGAGATACGCAATGCGAGCCGATTCAAAATACCGAAATAGCACGGTATTGTTTACGTGCCCGTACGCATCCATCTCGCCCCATTGAACCGGGATCTCTAGCGCGACCGGGAAACCGGCAACCAACGGGTGTGATACGGTATCCGACGTCATGATTCCCTGAGAACGGGGGGTGGCGAGACGAGGCGACCCGTCCCGACCTCCGGTTGGACAACGGAGAGGGTGGGATTCGAACCCACGAGACCCGAAAGGGCCTACCGGTTTTCGAGACCGGCTCCTTCAACCACTCGGACACCTCTCCCGGCCGTGCATTATAGGAGGGGATCTCGTTAGTTTCCAGCCCGATGCCTGCTCCCGAATCACACACGATAACCCTTCCCGCCGGCGGCGCCGTGCGCCCGTTGCGTGACGCGTCTCGCTTTGTTGACGTGGTGACGGCCCCTTTCTAACTTGCCGCACGGCTATGACCTCTGGCGTTCGTCAGTCCCTCCTCAATGCTCGCGATCTCGAGCGGGCTCTCGCGGACATGTCACAAGCCATTGTCGAGTTTGCAGGAGGCACCGACCGCCTGTTGCTCGTGGGCGTCCAGCGCCGCGGCGTGCAGCTCGCGGAGCGCATTGCGCACATCATCGGTTCCACGCACAACGTCGAGGTGCCGCGCGGTGCGATCGACATCACGTTATACCGCGATGACCTTCGCGCCGTGGGACCCCGGCCGCTCGTGGGCGAGACGAGACTGCCCGGCGAGGTCGAGGGGCGTTGTGTGGTCATCGTCGATGACGTCCTGTATACCGGCCGCACCATTCGGGCTGCGCTCAACGAGCTCGGGGATTATGGTCGGCCCGATCGCATTGGTCTCGCCGTGCTCGTCGACCGAGGAGGCCGCGAGCTACCCATCCAAGCCGACGTGGTCGGAAAGGCGGTAGAGGTCCCACGTGGTGATCATGTCGACGTGATGATCCGGGAGCTCGACGGCAGAGATGCGGTCGACATCGTTGTCGGGTTGGGCAGCGGATGAGCCGGCTCGGGCTCGGCAAGGATTTGCTCGGCCTCGAGGGACTCTCGGCAGATGAAATCCGGTTGATCCTCGATACGGCGGAACCCTTTAAAGCGGTGAGCGAGCGGGAAATCAAGAAAGTGCCCACGCTCCGCGGCAAGACCATCGTGAACCTGTTCTTTGAGGCTTCCACCCGCACCCGGACCTCGTTCGAGTTCGCCGAAAAGCGGCTCTCGGCGGACACGGTGAATATCACGTCCCAGGGGTCCTCGGTGCTCAAAGGAGAAAACCTGGTTGACACCGCTCGCAACCTGGAAGCCATGCGCATCGACATGGTCGTCATGCGGCACCCGTCGTCGGGTGCAGCGAAATTCTTGGCGAATCGCATACGCTCGAACGTCATCAATGCGGGGGATGGACAGCATGAGCATCCAACGCAGGCCCTGCTCGATCTCCTGACGATTCGCGACCGACTCGGCCGGGTTGAGGGTCTCAAGGTGTGCATCTGCGGCGACATTCTCCACAGTCGCGTCGCTCGCAGTAACATCTGGGGCCTGCTCACGCTCGGGGCCGAGGTCGCCGTGTGCGGGCCGCTTTCCCTCATGCCCCGGGGGATCGAAGAGCTGGGGGTGCGCGTCCTTCGGCACGTCGAAGAGGCCATCGAGTGGGCCGATGTGCTCAACATCATGCGCCTACAACTCGAGCGGATGCGTGCCGGCTATATCCCCTCACTCCGGGAGTACTATCGGGTGTTTGGCGTTACATTGGAGCGTCTCGAACGTGCGCAGAAAGAACTCGTCATCCTTCATCCGGGACCCATGAACCGCGGAGTCGAAATCGATTCGCGTGTTGCCGACGGGCCGCACAGTGTGATTCTGCAGCAGGTCACGAACGGTGTGGCTGTGCGGATGGCAGTACTGTATCTCGTGGCTGGCGGGAGTTCCGATCTGGCAGTCCAAGCCATGGGTGCCGCGCGCGACGAGGCCGAATGAGGTCGCTCGTCCTGCAAGGTGGCCGGGTCATCGATCCCTCGCGTGGCCTCGATCAGGTCGCCGATGTTCTCGTGGTTGACGGTAAGATCCGCGAGATCGCGGTCGGTCTGGAGGCGCCCGAGGAGGCCGAGCGACTGAATGTGGCCGGGCGCGTGGTCGCTCCCGGGTTGGTTGACGTCCACGTCCATCTCCGCGAGCCGGGGCGGGAGGATGCCGAGACCGTTGAGACCGGTGCGCGCGCGGCTGCGGCAGGGGGATTCACGGCGATCTGCGCAATGCCGAACACGGACCCCGTCACAGACAACCAGGCGGCGGTGGGTTTCATTGTCAAGCAGGGTGCTGCCGCCCGTGCGGCGCGCGTTTACCCGATTGGAGCGATCTCGCTTGGTCAAAAGGGAGAACATCTCGCCGAGTTCGGCGAGCTCGTGCATGCAGGGGCCGTCGCCGTGAGTGACGACGGTCACCCGGTGGTATCGAGTCATCTCATGCGAACCGCACTGGAATATGCCCAGACCTTCGATCTTCCGGTGGCCGATCATTGTGAGGATCCAGCCCTCGCCGCCGCCGGCGCAATGCACGAGGGGCTCGTGTCGACACGACTCGGGCTCAAAGGTATCCCCGCGGCAGCGGAGGAGATCATGGTGGCTCGGGATGTCTTGTTGGCCGGGTTGACGGGCGGCCACGTGCACGTGTGTCATGTTTCGACCCGCCTGTCGGTAGATCTGATTCGGCAGGGCAAGGCCCGCGGAGTGCGTGTGACGGCGGAAGCGACGCCGCATCACTTTGCTCTCACGGACGAGTCATGCGCCGGGTATGACACCAACACCAAGATGAACCCTCCGTTGCGCGAGGCGGCGGATGTGGAGGCGATTCGCGAGGGACTCGCCGATGGAACGATCGATGCCATCGCCACCGATCATGCACCGCACCATTACGAA
>JBFHWR010000229.1:0-6474 GCA_041599395.1 Gemmatimonadales bacterium
CGTTCAATCTCAATTTTCTCGGCGCCATGGATAAATTCGTCGGTGCTCTGCTCCTGATCATTGGTGGCTTCTTCACGAGCATCCTCGTCGGCTACCGCATCCTCCCGCAGGCCGACGCCGAGCTTGCCATTGGATTTGACAACCCCGCTGCGCGGAAAGCGTGGGCGGTCTTCGTACGCTACGTAGCGCCGCCGGTGTTGTTGGTCGTGGTCGCGTTCACGGTCCCCCAGGTCTGGACGGCAATTCGAACGCTGTTTGCGGGATGAGTTCATAGCAGGCACGCAGCCCGAGGGATAGTCCCGTCCGGGCTGGCTGCGCTGCGAGGGTTCATCTTGACCTACCGGTCCGCGTACACTCCCTCCAACGCGGATTCCACCTTGGGCATGTTCTCCGCACGGCTGGCCAGCGCTTCCTCTGCCGCGCGATCGACTTCGAGCGTCACCGCCGCTTCCGCGTCTTGCAGCTCCGAGACGCCGATCCCGTCGTGAATGAGATACTGTTCGTAGAGCCCGATCGGATCGCGCTTGCCCCACTGCTTGAAGGTTGCGTCGGGAATCAGATCCCGAGCCTCTTGCTCGTCGTGCGTTGCGTGCCCCCCCATCCGGAACGTCTCGGCGACCAGGACGACCGGGCCCCCGCCGGTGCGTGCCGCGTCTGCGGCCAGCTTGGTCGCGGCAAACGCGTCGAGCACATTGTTCCCGTCAAACCCCCAACCGGCGACGCCGTACGCGTCATGCAGCGACTCGAAGTCGGCCGGGACATGATGCACATGGACGTCCGTCCCCAACGCAATTTGGTTGTTCTGCACGATGAACACGGCCGGGAGCCGCCTCACCGCCGCGAAATTGAGCGCCTCGTGCGTTCCCCCATGTTTCACCGAGCCGTCCCCGATCCACGTGAGCGCCACGCGTCGTTCGCCGCGCAGCACAAACGCAAGCGCGATACCCGCCGTAACCGGCGGCATGTTACCGATATTCGAGATCGGCTGCAGCACGCGGTGCGTAAAATCGCCAACGTGGCCATCGCGGCCCTTGGAGGGCGAGTCGTACGTGCCCAGGTACCCTCGCAGCATGTCGGCGACCGACATGCCCATCTCGCAGCAGGCGCCGGCATTTCGGATCATCGGTGCGACAACGTCGACGTCACGGTCCAAGGCGTGCACCGGGCCAACCGTGGTCGCCTCCTCACCGGTGCCGAGCCACGCTTTCGAGATCACGCCCTGGCGCACCCACCGTTTGAGCATGATGTCGTGTAATCGGGTGCGCAGCATGCCTTCATACAAGTCGAGTTTCACACGACGGGGCATCGAGTCGATCACTGCTTGCCGTTCCGGACGCCGGGACACGGTTGCCGCAAACTGCGTAACCAACTCCGGTTCCGGTTTCCAGTCGACGTATTCCGGTGGATCGTAGACGGGGAAGCGCTTCATCGGCGTGGGGGTTCCTACTCCGTGGACAGGTACCTAGAATATCCAGATCGGTTCTGAAAGGAGCAAGCTGCCATGCACCGCACGGACGTATCGCATCACTGCTGGCGGTTGTCGGCCATTGTCCTGATCATGCTCTCGCTGGGCGCGCCGCCGGTCACGCGCGCCGTGCAAGGACCTCCGGGCACGGCGGATTCGCTGGTCGGAGTCTGGATCGACGCGTTGGGCGGCATGAACATGTACCACGACTTCCAGTCGGCAAGTTTCACGGTCACCACCGTTTTGTACGACACGCTCTCGGGCCGCGAGAAGCGCAGCCGCCCTCGGTACGTGTGGATCAAGAAGGGGCCACACGGCGAAGAAACGAGAGTAGAGCGTTGGGAAACCGGCGGCTTGATCCAACAGGGATTCAACGGACGGGACCAGGCGTGGGCGGCGGTGGAGGGTACGCTCCTGCCCGACAGTGCGAAAGACGCACGAGAAGCGCTCTACGTTTCACGGGACTTGTTTTACTGGTTCGGGTTGCCGTTCAAATTACGCGACCCCGGCGTGTTCCTCGAATACCGGGGCATGAGCGAGCTTCCCGGGCGCGCGTGGACAAACGCTGCGTCTTCCACGGCGTCCGGCAGGTTGTACCACGCGGTCGGCGTCTCGTTTGGCGAGGGCGTGGGCGAACATCAAGACGTTTTCGTGTATTACTTTGCGCCAGGGCGAGCCAGCCCGGTCGAGGTTACCTATGTCGAGGAAGGCCGCCAGAATCTCAGCCGCCTCATGTGGGGTGAGACGGTGAGAGCCAAGGGATCCCTCCCGTATCCCTACGTGGCGCGACGGGACTGGCTCACGCTGTCCGGGAAGCTGACCAAGGCGTTGGTGATTTCGGACGTCGTCATCAACCCCGACGTGCCGCAGAGTCGTTTCGAGAAACCCTAGCGAAGCAATCTGTGAGGACGTGCGCCCGCCTCGTCGATGACGTCCGCTAACGCCTCGCCGAAGTCGCGCATCGTCTGATAGCGGTCGTTCGGATCGAGACTCATTGCCTTCAACAAGACGGCTTCGAGGGCAGCGGGAAGGTCTGCGTCGAACTCTCGGACCCGTCGGGGGGGCGATTTCAGACGACTCACCATGATCTGCTGCGTTGTGCGTCCTTCAAACGGGAGCTGTCCGGTAAACACCTCACTCGCTAGCACACCGAGCGCGTAAATATCACTTCGCGGGTCGAGCCGGTCGCCACGCACTTGTTCCGGGCTCATGAATTCTGGCGTTCCCGGTACCATGCCGGTCCCTGTCACGGTGAGCGACATCCCTGCCGCATCAACCGATTTTGCGAGCCCGAAATCCAGCAATACCGCGCGCTCACGCCGCTGATCATCCGGCACAATCATCACGTTCTCCGGCTTCAGATCCCGGTGAACAATGTGCAGCTGGTGTGCGTGATGCAGGCCGGCACAGATCTGGACGAGGAACCCGATCCCGGCCACGAGCGGCAGCGGTCCGCTCCGTTCCAGCCGGTCCGCCAGCAATTCGCCCGGCAAGTATGGCATGACCAGGTAGAGCAGCCCGTTCTCTAACTCTCCCAATCTGAGAATCGGACAGATGTGTTCGTGATGCAGCTGCATGGCCAGCTTGGCCTCACGACGGAGGCGCTCAACGGCTACGCGCTCGCGGATGAGGAGGGGGCTCAGCACCTTGACGGCGACCAGCTCACCGGTGGCGCGATCCCGCGCCTGGTACACGTATGACATCCCCCCCTCACCGAGTCGCCCAACGACCTCGTAGCGGCCGTCGAACACATCCCCGGAAAGGGTCGTGTTGTCGGTGTAGCCGGCGGTGTGGGGCCGTGTTCCACGCGGAACCTCGGACGACGCGTCGTCACTCGTGGCGGAGTCGTCGGCAACTAGCGCCGCGCCGTCTTGTGGACACGTCTGCTCGTCCCCGTGGAACGTGGTATGACATCGGGGACACCGTCTGGTCATGAGCGGACCAGATTCCGACCTTCGTTCTTGGCGCGGTAGAGGGCTTCGTCCGCAAGGGCAATCAATGAGTCGGCGGTCGCGGCCCAGTTGCCCGGCACACTCGCAACCCCGATTGAGATCGTCACCCTGAGCGGATCGCTGTCGCCCCCAAAGTTGTGCCGGCCCACGCGCTCGCGTAATCGCTCGGCAAATGCGGTGGCACCTTCGAGACCTGTCTCCGGGAGCACGATCACGAACTCCTCACCGCCGTAGCGCGCAGCGATATCCACCGTGCGGAGTTCCTGATGCAGCAGCCGGCCGATCTGCTTGAGCACCTCGTCGCCGACCAAGTGCCCCCGTGTGTCGTTGATGTCCTTGAAGTGATCGAGATCGATGAGCAGGATGCTCAACTCGGCATTGTAGCGCCGGTTTCGATCGAGCTCGCGCTCCATTCCTTCTGAGAGGGCGCGGCGATTCAGACACCCCGTGAGGGAGTCGGTTGTCGCGAGCCAGCGGTATCGTTCCTTGTCGGATCGTACCGTTTCCAGTTGAGAAGCCTTTTCGATTGCGGTGACCGCAGTCCGGATTGCTTGCTCGGCGAATTCCATGTCAGACTCACCAAGCGGCGGATCGTCTCCGAGCGTACGCAGAAAGAAGACGCCGGACTGCACGCCGTGCAGGCTGAACGGCACGACGATGACCGATCGCGTCATCACATCGACGCCCTCCTCATCCCAGCGCGACCTTGCCTCCTCGTACAGGGGATCCGTCGGAACGTCTTCCACGAGCAACGGGCCGTTGGTCTGTAGGGCTTTTTGGATCTCCGGATACCGATCGAGCCTGATTTCCAGGTTGCGCAGCATGGGGTTGTCGGACGCGACGATGATCGATCCGACCTCGTCACCCGGCTCCGCAACAACCAGCGAGCACTTGGCAATGTTCAGGACGTGGGCGACCCGCCGGGCCAAGATGTGATAGATCTCCTCCGGCTTGAGCGCGTCCGTCACCTCGTGGAAGATGTCAACCATCTCGGCCCGAACAGCCGCCTCTTCGGCTCGAGCGGCGGCTTCGGCCTCGTGCTTCTGGGCCTCTTGCCGGGCGTCTTTCAACGACCTGGCCGCACGCAAATGCGCCTCCACGCGCGCCACCAGTTCCTTGACCCTGAACGGTTTGGCTATGAAGTCCGACGCTCCGAGCCCGAGCGACTTCACGGTTCCGTCTTCCGGCGGCATCGATGAGATCATGAGTACGGGAAGGTCGGCCCAGCGCCGATCCTGCTTGACCTGGGTCAGGAGCTTCAAGCCGTCGGTGCGGGGCATCATGATATCCAGCATAAGGAGATCGGGCCGCTCCGAAGCCATTCGGCTGAGCAGCGTCGACCCGTCCGCAACCGGCACGACGTCATATCCTTTTTCTTTGAGGATCCACACGAGCGTATGAAGCAGGGCCTCGTCGTCGTCTGCTACGACGATTTTTGCGCCTTCGACGCCGGTCGCGGGCCAGCTACTCGACATACTCGACGTCGGTCAAGACGGTGGGATCCACGTTGCCGCCGCTCACAACCAGGGCCAGAGGGCCACTGGGCTGGAACACGCCGCTGCGGAGCGCCGCCGTCGTGGCCGCGCCCGACGGTTCGATTGCCATCCCCAACTTTGATTGCAGCCAGCGCGTCGCATCGGCAATTGCGCGGTCGGTGACGGTCACGACATCGACGCGGCCTTCCAGGTGACGAAACGTCAGGGAGCCGACGGACAACGGAAGCAGGCCGTCCGCAATACTGGCGGTGTGACTCAGCCGGACGGGGTGGCCAGCGGCCACCGCGGCCGTGAGCGCGGCAGCGTTCTCCGGCTCCACGGCCGTCACGTGCGCTTCGGGACGAAGCGCGGCCAATGCCGTTGTGACACCGGCCGCGAGTCCACCCCCTCCCACCGGGACTGCCACGTGGAGGACATCGGGGAGATCCTCCACGATTTCCGTGCCGACGGTTCCCTGACCTGCAATGATGTCGGGATGGTCAAACGGCGGAATGACGGCCAGCCCGTCGGATTCCGCGATGGCGAGGGCCTTTGCATAGCGATCTTCCGAGGTCGTGCCGGCAAACACGATCTCCCCGCCCCAACGCTCCACGCCGGCCACCTTGATCGGCGGTGCCGTCTCGGGCATCACGATCACAGCGCGCACACCGATTCTCTGTGCCGCGAACGCGACCGCCTGGCCGTGGTTACCGCTCGAGTAGGTGAGGACCCCCCGGGCACGCGGCGCCTCGGGGAGCCGGGAAATCGCCGTCCACGCCCCACGTAACTTGAAGGCGCCCGTGACGTGTGTATTCTCGAGCTTGAGATATACCGGAACGCCAGCCGCTGGCTCGAGCGCCAACATGCGGATGAGCGGCGTCCGGCACGTCACTCCTTCAAGACCGGCGGCCGCGTCCCGAATTCGTCCGAGGGAGACGAGGGGCTCGGTCGCTGCCGGATCGCCTTCGTGAATTGCCAACTCCGCTCCGGCTATGATTGACTCTCCCCCACCGTCGTCTCCGGAGCCGTCTCCTCCACTTGAATCGCGTCTCCGTTGTCGTCTTCCTGGACGACCCGAGCAACATCGACCAGCGCGTCACCGGGATCCAGATTCATGACCTTCACGCCCTGCGTGTTGCGCCCGATGATCCGAATCCCGTCTACAGGAACCCGAATGATCACGCCTTTACGCGTCACCAACATCAACTCGTCGTTGGGTAACACTTCTTTGAGCGCTATCATGTCACCCGTCTTCTCGGTGCGCTTGAGGGTAATGATCCCTTTACCCCCACGTCGTTGCACCCGATAGTCACTCAGTTGCGACCGCTTGCCCATGCCGTGCTCACTCACCACCAATAGGGTGGCGTCGCGTCGAACGACAACCATCCCAATGACCTTGTCGTTCCCTTCGAGCTGAATACCGCGCACTCCGGCGGCCGCGCGGCCCATTTCCCGGACGTCCCGTTCGCTGAACCGGATGCTCATGCCGCCTCGCGTTGCAAGCACAACGTCGTTGCTGCCATCGGTGAGCTGCACTTCAATCAGCTCGTCGCCGCGCTCGATGTTGATCGCGTTGATACCC
>JBFHWR010000230.1:0-6465 GCA_041599395.1 Gemmatimonadales bacterium
CGCAGACGGCGGAGACACTCACCGTTCGATTCGTGATTCCGCTTGCGGGAGGGGGCGGGGGCGGGGGCGGGGACGGCTAGCTCCCCGTCACAACCCGGTGGGGTGATCGGCGAAGTGGCATGCCACGCCGAACCGTTCAGCGATGTGCGACCCCAGCGCCTTGACTCCCACAGTCTCGGTTGCGTAATGCCCGGCGTATAGCACGTTCAGGCCCAACTCTTCGGCGTCGAAGTACGAGTGGTGTGGTCCCTCGCCGGTTATGAACGTGTCCAAGCCGGCGTCGCACGCCTCACGGATCGAATCGCCGCCAGCGCCTGTGATGATCCCAATGCGAGCGACCCGGTCCGGCCCCTTCGGAATACTCTTTGGGGCAACACCCAAGGCGGCTTCCACCCGTGCCATCAGCTCGTCACGCGACACGTCCAGCATCCCGGTCACCCCAATCGGGCGCGACTTGAAAGCACCAAACCAACCGGTCGGCTCGATCCCAAGCATGGTCGCGAGCACCATGTTGTTGCCGACTTCCGGATGCATGTCCAGTGGAAGATGCGCGGAGTAGAGCGCGAGGCCGTGTTCGATCAGCTTGCGGATTCGGCGCCCATGGGGCCCGGCAATGGGTTGGAGACCCGCCCAAAACAGCCCGTGGTGCACCACCATGAAATCGGCCTCGTGTGCGATCGCCATGTCGATGGTGGCTTCGCACGCATCCACCGCCACCGTGATACGGTGCACCGGCCGCTCGCCGTGGACTTGGAGACCGTTCAGCGCGTTGGGATAATCCTCGATCTCCCGAATGCCAAGGAACTCGTCCAAGTATCGAACGAGTTCCTGGTTTTCTACGGACATCGATGGACGCCGGGCGACGTCATCGCCGCGCCGGCGTCTTTTGCTTGAGGGCGAGCGGTCGTACCGGACTCTGGTCGGGTCGGGGGGTTTTGTCCCCGGAAGCAGCGGCGGAGGCGTTGGCGGCTTCGGCCAGCTTCGCGTCTCCCATCTGGATGCTTCCGTTCACGTTCCCACCTTCCTGAACCAGCAGTCGTTTGGTGATGATGTCACCCTCGATTGTCGCCCCGGGTTCGACTTCGACCCGTTCCTCGGCGTAGATCGAGCCCAGGACACGCCCGCCCACCACGGCTTCTCTGGTATAGATATCGCCCTCGACGAGCGCGCTCTTGGCAACAAGCACTTGTTTATCCGCCCGCACGTTGCCGTCGACAACTCCTTCGACCTTGACCACACCCGCGGTTGCCACTTCCCCGGTCAGCGTCGTCCCGATGGCGATGATGGATAGATTTGCCTCTTGAACTTTTGGTTCCATTTTCACGTCAGCCCCCCTTGGCCAAAGCTCTGGTCTTGCTACACTGCTGATGCACGAGGGACCGCGGATCGACCGGCGTCCCGTCCTGTGAGATCTCGAAGTGCAAATGCGGAGCGGTAGAGCGCCCCGTTGTCCCGGACAGCCCTATGAGCTGACCGGCGCGGACCGAGTCACCGGTGGCGGTGAGGCGGCGCGAGGCATGGCCGTACATGCTCACATACCCTTCAGGGTGCGCGATACGCACGAACAACCCGTACTCGGCATCCTCGCCAGCATCTGTGACGATTCCCCCTCCGCTCGCCCGGATCGGGGACCCACTCGCGACGGCGATGTCCAGCCCCGTGTGGACTTCGTCCGAGCTGCCGACACCCACCGGCCCGCGTGTGATAACACCCGGTTCGTCCAATGGCCAGTGGGCAGGCACCGAGACGCCTGTTTCGTAGCATCCCCGTGAATCCGAAAGCTGGGCGAGAATGGGCACGGCCCTCGGAAGGCTGTCACTGGAGATGAGGGGCTCGGGAATCACGTCTGCGCCCAGCATGCCCCTCAGCTGGTGGTAGCGTCCCTCCACGTACGCGAGTGTCGCCGCCAACTCGTGGACCTGCTGGTTTTCCGTCGTCAACCGTTCAACCTCGCGTGTCAACGAGGGCACGCGAGCGGCCGAGCGGACGACCGGCGTGTAGGTAATCGCTCCGACGATGAGAAACAGCAGGAACATCGACCCCGCGACTGTTCCGGCCCGAACCAACCAGACGGGCAAGCGGATCGACTTCGAACCCAGCTCGTTGTCGCGGTGGATGATCACCGTCATGTACCGGCGACGTTGCGTCATCAGTCGAATGGCCTGCCGAGTATCAGTTCCAAGATGCGCGACAGGTCTTCGTTGGAGTAAAAGTTGATCGAGAGCTTGCCGCTCCCTTTGCTGCGCGCCCTCACAAACACGTCGGTCTGCAGGTGACGTCGCAGAGCGTCCTCTATGCGCCGGACCTCAGGGTCGCCTTGCTGCGGGCTCTTCGCACTGCGCGGGCGCCGTTGCGGAACACGGGGACCGCGAGCCCGAGCCTCAGTTTCGCGGACCGAGAGCCCCTGGTTGACGACAATTTCGGCTAGGCGCTGCATCTCCTGCGGTGACGCAAGCTGCAAGAGTGCGCGCGCGTGCCCCATGTCCAAGGCGCCCTGATCCACCAAGTCTTGCACCGAGTCTGGCAGTTTGAGCAGGCGCAGCGCGTTGGCAATTGTGGATCGATCTCTGCCAACCAGTTCGGCTATATCGGTTTGCGAGGCGTCGAATTCGGCGATCAGGCGCTGGTAGCCTTTTGCTTCGTCGATGGGCGAGAGGGCGTCGCGCTGGATGTTTTCGACCAGTGCCAGGGTCAGCAGCGTGCGGTCGTCGACATCCCGTACGACCGCATTGATCTCCCTCCAGCCGAGTCGTTGGGCGGCCCGCCAGCGACGCTCGCCGGCGATGAGCTCGTACACTCCTTCCGGCGCGCTTCGCACGAGGATCGGTTGGAGCAAGCCGGCAGTCTGCATCGAGTCCGCCAACTCTTGGATCGCCTGGTCGTCGAGGACGTGACGCGGCTGATAGGGATTGGGCCGGATCGTCGCGACTGCGAGCTTGGTGAGTCCGCCGGGGGTCGCGGTGTCGACCGGGGACATCGGCCCTAGCAGAGCCTCGAGGCCTCGACCCAACCGACGACGCCCGCCGGGGGCCGTCACGCAGGCACTCTTTCGGCGGCTGCGAGGCGACGGTCGGGCACGTCTCCGTGTGGCAACCGCCGCATGACTTCTTGGGTCAACGCGAGATAACTCTTCGCGCCAACCGATTGAACGTCATACAAGAGTATCGGGCGGCCAAAACTCGGGGCTTCCGCAAGACGAACATTCCGCGGGATAGCCGTGCGGTACACCTTGCCACCGAAGTACTCGCGCGCTTCCGCGCCCACCTGCTTGGAGAGATTCAGGCGCGCGTCGTACATCGTGAGGACAACGCCTTCGATCGTGAGATCCGTGTTGAAGTTTTGCTGCACGAGCGTGATCGTGTTGAGGAGTTGTGAAAGTCCCTCCAACGCGTAGTACTCGCACTGAATCGGGATTAGCACTGAATCTGCTGCGGTCAACATGTTGAGAGTGAGTAATCCCAATGAAGGCGGGCAATCGATCAATACGACTTGATACCGGTCACGTATCGATTGCAGCGCGCGGCGCATGACAGATTCGCGTGCGGACCGGTTGACGAGTTCGATCTCGGCACCCACCAGGTCCTGCGTAGCCGGAGCGACATCGAGCATCGGAAAGTTGACACCACTGTGCACGATGTTCGCGAGCGGCACGGCATCGAGGAGCACGTCGTAGAGTGATGCCTGCACCTCGCCGCGGTCGATGCCGATTCCACTGGTGGCGTTTGCCTGCGGATCGGCATCGATCAGGAGCGTCCGGTGCTCCGACGCCGCAAGTGAGGCTGCGACGTTGACGGCGGTTGTCGTCTTGCCGACGCCACCTTTCTGGTTGGCGATGGCGATGATTCGGCCCACGAATCCCGTAAGTGGTTGCAAATTAATGATTTAGCTTTTTTCCGGGCGTGGCGTCCCCGGGTACGGCTGAGAAACGAGAAAATTATATGGCTGAACCCGCAAAGGTAAGGGACCAGCAAGGTTTTGGATGTTCCACGTGAAACGTGCTGGTCTATCGACGGCGTTTCACGTGAAACAGGGGGCCGTTACTTCAGGCAACCGTGCGTCTTAGGCGCAGCACCTCGACCACAAGATTCTGGAGATCGCTGGGCGATACGCCAGGAATGCGACCGGCCTGCGCCAGCGACACCGGTCGAATTTCGGCAAGCTTTTGGCGGGCTTCGATACTCAAGCTCGCGATTTCAGAGTACGCGATATCTGGTAGGAGCTCGAATTCTGCCATTTCACTGAGTCGCTGAGCTGCTGCCCGCTCTCGGGCCAGGTACCCGGCATACTTGAGCTCGATTTCGACTGCCATCCAGGATTCTTCCGGCACTCCCGAGGGACCCCCGATCTGAGCTGCGAGATCTCTGAGACGGACCGGCGGCCTCCTGACGAGGTCCGAAAGCCTAGCCGGCCCGGTAATCTCGCGCTCTCCGACGCGCGCCAGGATCTCGTTTGCAGCGGCCGGGCGAATCGAGCGGGATTGCGCAAGACTGAGCAGTTCCTCTTCGAGGGCAACTCGCTCTTCGAGGATCGCGTTTTCCGATTGGTCCAGCATACCGAGCGTTGCGGCGAGAGGGCCCAACCGCTTGAGCGCGTTGTCCTGTCTGAGTAAGAGCCTGTACTCCGAGCGCGAAGTGAAGAGACGGTAGGGCTCGTCTACTCCACGGGTCACCAAATCATCGATCAAAACGCCGATGTACGCGTCGTCACGCCCGAGAATGACGGGCTCTTCTTTCCTCACGGCGCGAGCTGCATTGATCCCGGCGATCACACCCTGCCCGGCCGCCTCTTCGTATCCGGTTGTCCCGTTGATTTGTCCCGCGAAAAACAGTCCCTCGAGGGCCTTCACCTCGAGCCAAGGAGTGAGTTGTTGCGGTGGATAGTAGTCGTATTCGATCGCATACCCCGGGCGCGTCATCCGCGCGCCCTCGAGTCCCGGGATCACGTGCAGGAACTCGAGCTGTACTTCCCTGGGCAGCGATGTCGACAATCCGTTTACATATAGCTCGCTGGTCGCCAAGCCCTCAGGCTCCAAGAAAACCTGGTGCCGTTCCGCATCCGGGAACTTCTTGATCTTATCCTCGATCGACGGACAGTACCTGGGGCCTCGTCCGGCGATTGCCCCACCGTACAGCGCCGACTCGCCGATGTGGTCTTGGATGATCTGGGTAACTTGGGCACCGGTCCACGTCACCCAACACGGGAGCTGGTCGGGCCTCTGTTCCACGTGAAACTGCGCAAACCGGTACTCCGGCAACTCGCCGTCCTGCCGCTCCAATTTGGTGAAATCGACCGAGCGTCCGTCAATCCGGGGCGGCGTCCCCGTCTTGAAGCGATTCACCGTAAGTCCAATTGATTCAAGCTGTTCCGCTATCGAAACAACCGCCGGTTCGCCCGCCCGCCCAGCGGAGACCTGTTGGGTCGTCCCAATGTGAATACGCCCTCGCAGAAACGTGCCCGCCGTTAGCACGACGGCTCGGCCGCGAATGCTCACGCCCCCATGCGTGATCACTCCAGCCACGCGATCGTTCTTTAATATCAGTGATGCGACAGTGTCTTGTATGATCTCCAGGTTGGGCCGCTTCTCCAGCAGTGACAGTACGCCCCGCCGATACAGTCCCCGGTCGCACTGCGCGCGCGGTGCCCACACCGCCGGCCCCTTCGAGCGGTTCAGCATGCGGAACTGGATCGTCGCTCGATCGGTGGCACGGCCCATCACGCCACCGAGCGCGTCCACTTCCCGTACAACCGTCCCTTTTGCAATCCCGCCGATAGCCGGATTGCAGGACATCTGACCCACCGTCTCGATGTTAGAGGTGACGAGAATCGTGCGAGCACCACATCGGGCTGCCGCACAGGCCGCCTCCGTCCCGGCGTGTCCGCCGCCGACGACGATCACTTCATATGGGGTAGACATCGTTCGGGATAATAACCAGCCGGCTTGGTCAACCACTACAGTTCCATGGGAGGACAGGAACGAACCTGTCCCCGCAGGCCTAAAGCGCCCGCGCCTGGAACCTCTGAACCACGCCAGCCGTTAGCTAATCAAAACCCGTGGGGGAGACCGGAAACAACCGTGAAGTGTCACGACGCCCGCTTAACGCTGGTCAAAGAGCCGAACGAACAGTCGGTACGCTCCGACCTGCAGATCGCTGCCGTCGAGCACTGGCAGGGATGCCCCGAGTGTCGCCGCGTGCTGGGTGTACAGTGGGAGTTGGCGCGCCGCGTTCGGCGCGCCGGTCGGACGGTTGGGAGTCCGGCGCGGGTTTCGGAACGCGTTGCCGCGAGCGTCGCCATCGAGCATGCACCGGTCCCAGCCGTGAAAGCGCTCCGGCGGGTCGCCGGGGTCGTGGTGGTCTTGGCGGCCGCTTCCATTGCGTTTTTTGTCGCAACAGGACCAGACGAATCACCGCTTGCCCCGCAGCTGGTACAACTCGTTCAGACGCCAGCGGCTCCTGAGAACGTCAA
>JBFHWR010000231.1:0-6459 GCA_041599395.1 Gemmatimonadales bacterium
GCGACCGACTTGAATCACGCTGCCGTGAACGAAGCTCGAGGCATTGAGCCGATGCGCGAGTTCAATACCTTCCTCGAGCGGCATTGCGCGGCGTTCATCTACCTGGGCGAGCACGGTAAGCGCGTCAGCGGTCTGAATACCTCCCACGCCATCCAGATTCGCGCTCAACGTGATCGTCAGGTCGCGACCGAGGCGAGAAAGCACGGGATCCCCGCTGGGCGGGACAAAGGGGATCACGGCAATGGAAGACGCCGCGCGCGGGATCGGGCGGCGGTTCCCGAGGACGCGCCCACCAATGGCGAGCCCGGCAACGATCACGAGAGCAACTACACTCAGGTGAACCAGCTGGCGGCGATGCCCCTTGCTCGTCGCGGGCGGCTCCCACACGAGCGCATTGGCGAACGCGCTCGCGCTCTCAAAGCGGTCAGCCGGTATCTTGGCGAGCGAGCGCTCCAACGCCTTCGAGACACTCGGCGGTACTCGTGCACGATGAACGGTTACCGGTGCCGGATCCGCCGCGACATGTTGGCGCAGCAAACTCTCCGTTGTCGGCCCGGTGAACGGTGCGTGGCCAACCAACATCTCATAGAGCACACATCCGAGACTGTAGACGTCACTCCGCGCGTCCACATCCGACGCGCCACCGGCCTGCTCGGGACTCATGTACTCCGGTGTCCCTACCGCGATTCCAGGCGCCGTGAGCGTAGCGCCGGCCGCAGCGGTCACCGCCCGCGCGATACCAAAATCCGCCACGGCTGCGTGACCGCCGTGAAACATGATGTTTTCCGGCTTGATGTCACGATGGACGACGCCTTGCCCGTGTGCAAAGGTGAGCGCCTCCGCCACTTCGGTTGCGATCTCAACGGCATCGTCGATGGGGAGCTGTTTCTCTCGTTGTAGGCGATCGCGCAACGATTCACCTTCCACAAACGGCATGACGTAGTACAGCAAGCCGTCGGCGTCACCTGAATCGTGCAACGGCACGATATGTGGATGCGAAAGCCCCGCCGCGATCGCGATTTCGCGCAGAAACCGCTCGGTTCCCAGTGTCGAGGCGACATCCGGCTTGAGCACTTTGATGGCCACCGGCCGATGGTGCTTGAGATCGTCAGCGAGATACACGGTGGCCATGCCACCCTCACCAAGCGCGCGATCGATCTGATATCGGTAGCCGAGCGCTTTGCGCAGGCGCGTGAGTTCGTCGGTCATGTGCCGGCGGAATCCTTCATCGGGTTCTATCGCTTTTCAGTGGCGGTGGTGGGATGCATGCCCTCGTGCCAGTAAAACGGCCCGACCGGCCGTTGACGCGGCCACAGTTCATCCAGCGTGTCACCATCGTAAAGCCGCCCATTCAGCATGACCAGGTCGGCCAACTTTCCCGCCTCGACCGATCCCGCGTCCCGATCCCGTCCGATCGCTCGTGCGCCCAGGATTGTCGCGACCCGCACGTTGGGAGAGATCCAGGATCCTTCGGTCGTGGTGAAAGCGAGCTTTCGCGCTGGCTCCAATTCGAGCCCCTCTTGCCGGGGATTCTTCTTTTCTTTTTGCTCGGCACTGTCCTGCGGGTTCTGTGGCTGGGCGTGGAGGCCCGCAAAGCCAAGGCCCAAAAGGACTAGCACAAGGCAGCGTAATTCGCTGAAGCACAGGGAAGCGGCGCATCGTCATGATCTCCAGGAAGGGCTAGAATACTCGAACAATCGGAATCTATCGGGCGGGCCAAATGACGGCGAGCACCGGCGATTCGACGTATGCCCCCTAGTTCTGCGCCGGCGACCACACTAGACTCGGCAACGGAGGTTCAACCATGACGAACACAGGCAAGATCGGCCTCGGAGTGGTCGCGCTAGGCGTGGTGGCTGTCGGATGGTGGCTCGGCTCTCCACTCTTTCTCGATCGGACAGTCGAGGAAGCGTTCCCGCTGGCCGCGGACGCCGTCGTACCCGATTCGATGACGCGCGATGAGGTGGCGCAGGTCATGTCCCGTGCCGCGGAGACGGACGTCCCGATGAACGAAGCGATGCCGCCTTCCGAAGCCGCCCCAATGGCGGTCAAAACCGGTAGGTTCCGGGACGCCGACGGCTTCCACCGGGGCAGCGGATCCGCGACAATCTACCGGCTGCCGCCGGGAGGCCACGTGCTCAGGTTTGAGGATTTCATGGTCACAAACGGCCCCGACCTGCGTGTGCTGCTCTCACCACACCCCGATCCAACCACGCGTGACGACCTGAGAGCGGACGACTACGTCGAGTTGGCTAGGCTCAAAGGGAACATCGGCAATCAGAACTACGTAATCCCAACCGAGATAGACATTGCAGCGCAACGAAGTGTCGTCATTTACTGTCGGCCGTTCCATGTCATCTTCAGCGTTGCATCACTGAGGTAAGCCTATTCCATGACGCGTGAGCACGTGATCATTGCCGGCGCGGGGGTGTATGGTCTGACCGCAGCACTCGAACTGAAGGCGCGGGGACATCGCGTGACGGTCCTCGATCCCGGTCCCATACCCCATCCATTGGCCGCCAGCACCGACATCAGCAAGGTCATCCGTATGGAGTACGGGCCGGACGAGACCTACATGTCGCTCATGGAAGAGGCGTGTGATGGCTGGCTGCAGTGGAACGAGGAATGGAACGCCGCGGGGCACGACGCCCTTTATCATGAAACCGGCGTCGTCATGATTTGCCGAGCCCCTATGAGCGAGGGCGGCTTCGAGTTCGAGAGTTGGCAAATGCTGCGCCGTCGAGGGCATCGACCCGAGCGGTTGCACCAGGACATCATCGCGACGCGTTTTCCCGCCTGGAGCACCGGTCTATACGTCGACGGTTTTTTCCATGCAAAGGGAGGCTACGCAGAAAGCGGTCGAGTCGTAGCCGCGCTTGCGTCCAAAGCACGGGCGATGGGCGTTGCTATCCTCGACGACCGTGGTGTTCGCTCGTTGATTGAGGAGAATGGCCGCGTCGTGGGCGTCACGGATCAGCATGGTGAGGGTCACCGGGCCGACGAGGTGGTAGTCGCCGCCGGCGCATGGACCGGGGCGCTGGTGCCAGCGCTCCAACGTAGCATCGTGGCCACCGGCCATCCGGTGTTCCATTTGAAACCTGAGCGGCCCGACCTGCTTCTGCCGGAGCGATTCCCAACGTTCACGGCAGACGTGTCACGGACCGGCTATTACGGATTTCCGATCAACCGCGACGGGCTGGTCAAGATTGCAAACCACGGACTCGGAACGCGAGTCCATCCGGACGATCCCCGCGCCGTGACAGATGATGATCACCGGCAGCTGCGAGTGTTTCTCGAAGAAACGTTCCCCGCGCTACTTTCCGCGGAGGTCGTCTTCACCCGGCTCTGTCTCTACGCCGACACCCAGGACGAAGACTTTTGGATCGCGCGCGATCCGGAGCGGGACGGGCTGACGGTATCGAGCGGGGGAAGCGGTCACGGTTTCAAGTTCGCGCCCGTTCTCGGCAAACTCACCGCAGACGCCGTAGAGGGAAACGACAATCCGTGGCTGGACAAGTTTCGCTGGCGGCCGGAGGTGGTCCTGCGTAGGGGACTCGAGGCGGCACGGTGTCACGACCGCTGAGCGGCTCCGTGCCGCCACAATAACTCGAGTGCCCCCAATCAACGCGATGACATACGCCGGTGAAGTTGGAGGAAGGAACGGAATGATGAAGATGCTGAGATGCATGGCCCTGGCCGTGCTCTGCCTCGCGGCTGGTTCTTGGAAGGGAGACGTGGCCGCGCAGAATGCACGTGCGCTCACCGTGGATGACCTCTTTCGGATCAAACGAGTTCAAGACCCGCGCGTGAGCCCCGACGGTATCTGGGTCGCCTATACCGTGCGCACAACCTCGCTCGAGAGCGAGAAGACCGAGACCCGCGTCTGGATGGTGCAGTTGTCAGGTGGCGACCCAATTCCCATGACGGCGCTTGGAAGCTCGGCGAGTGAGCCGCGATGGAGTCCGGATGGCAAGTACCTCTCATTCTTAGCCGCGCGAAACGACGAGAAGACGCAGGTGTGGACACTCAACCGCCAGGGTGGTGAGGCTCAGCAGCTCACCGACATTGATCAGGGTGTGTCGAGCTACGAGTGGTCGCCCGACGCGACTCGACTCGTGCTCACCCTTCGGGATCCCGGGCCTGAAGACGCGAAGGCGGACGACGAGAAGCCGAAGACCAGAGACCCATGGGTGATCGACCGGCTGCAGTTCAAGCGCGACAACGTAGGGTATCTCGACAACCGCCGGACACACCTCTTCGTGTTTGACATCGCCACGCGGAGCCTAACACAACTCACCGACGGCCCGTATGACGATTCCTCACCAGTTTGGAGTCCCGACGGATCGTCACTCGCCTTTGTGAGCAATCGGACCGGCGATGCGGACGCCAATAGCAACACGGACATTTGGATCGTATCATCCGATCACGCCGATTCCATACAAGAACCCTTGAGGGTTACCAGCAACGCAGGGGCAGACTTTGCACCTGCGTGGAGTCCTGACGGGTCGCTGTTGACGTACGTCACCGTAACGCAACCGGAACTGATCTGGTATGCCATCGACCAGTTGGCCGTGGCATCGGGCGATGGCAGGAGTAATCGCATTCTCTCGGCGAGATTGGACCGCAACGTCCGCGCTCCGCGTTTTTCACCGGATGGAACCTCCATCTATTTCGTGCTGGAAGACAGTGGGGAACGACATCTCGCGCGCGTCGCTCTATCGGGAGAGAACCTGTCCCGCCCAATCGCCGGATCCCGCCGCGTGAGTGCATTCGATCTCACCGACGGTGGCTCGGCGGTGGCGCTGATCAGCGAACCGCACCTGCCCGGGGAGATCTTCGTGCAGGACGGGTCTGGCCTACGCCAACTCACAGAGACCAACGACTCGCTCATGGCGACGCTCACCCTCGCCGCTGTGCGAAACGTGCAATTCCTAAGCGCTGACGGCACCGAAATCGAGGGGTTCATCTACACGCCACCGGATTTCGAAACCGGACTGCGTTACCCGACGCTCCTCAGAATCCATGGTGGGCCGGTCTCGCAGTACGACTTTGCATTCAACTTCGAGGCACAGCTGTTTGCCGCCAACGGATATGTCGTCGTCATGTCGAACCCACGGGGATCCTCAGGGTACGGCCAAGACTTTTCGCTCGGCATCTATCGAGATTGGGGAAACAAGGATTTCGAGGACGTGATGGCGGGAGTGGACTTCGCAATCACACAGGGGTACGCGGACCCTGAGCGGCTGGGTGTAGGTGGTTGGTCGTACGGCGGGATACTGACCAACTACGTGATTACGAAGACCGATCGCTTCGCGGCCGCAATCACCGGCGCGAGCGAGGTCTTGTATGTGACCAACTACGGTCACGATCATTACCAGCTTCAGTGGGAACAAGAGATGGGATTGCCGTGGGAAAACCGCGAGCTGTGGGAACGCCTGTCGCCGTTCAATCAGGTTGAGAAGATCGTGACGCCGACGCTCATCATGGGGGGCGAAAAAGATTGGAACGTTCCGATCATCAACTCAGAACAGCTCTATCAGGCGCTCCGCCGCCTGGGCCGAACAACCCAGCTGGTGGTGTATCCCGGCGAGCACCATGGGATTCGAACCCCGTCGTATCAAAAGGACCGGCTCGAGCGGTATCTTGCCTGGTACGACCGCTTCGTGAAGCGCGAACGACCGGATTGACCACAGTGCGGGATGCTGCCGAATCGGAGGCCATGATGCGGGCCGGCCTGGAACCATGGTGCGGCAGACCTTCCGTGAACGCTCCCGTGGCTGCAGTTTTCCACGCTGTCGATACCCACACACGCAGTGTCCTGGAGGAGGCATGAGAGCGTACCAAAAAACTCACATCGTACCGACGGTCCTGGCGCTGGCCATTGCTGCCTGTGGCGGTGGGGCCGAGGAGGCGGGAGAGGAGCCCGAGAGCACCATCGATCCCCTCCGTCCGCAGCTCGTATTGTCCACGAGCATTGGGGACATCGTGCTCGAGCTCGATAGGCAAGCGGCGCCGGAAACGGTGAACAATCTCCAAAGGCTTGTCGCCGCTAATGTGTACAAAGACCTTCAGTTCCATCGGGTGATCGAGGGCGCCATCATTCAGACCGGCGTGCTGACCGCCGATCTAAAACGCCGCAACGCCAATTTGCTCCCCGTGACGAACGAGGCGGACAACGGGCTTGCGAACGTACGTGGAACTGTGGCCATGGCTCGCGGTTCGGAGCCGCATTCGGCCAGCCAGCAATTCTTCATCAACTTGCGCGATAACGACGGATTTGATCACCAGGACAAAACCACGCGAGGCTGGGGGTACGCCGTATTCGGCAAAGTCGTCGAGGGCATGGAAATCGCCGATTCCATCGGAAGAATCCCGACACGGAAGTACGGGGTTCATGATGATCTGCCGGTTGAGGCAGTGGTCATCGACACCGCCTATTTCCGGATGTAGTGTTGCCGA